>NZ_PTSB01000049.1:0-17134 GCF_002965125.1 Escherichia sp. MOD1-EC6162 | reverse complement strand
CCATCCCGCCGAGCATACAGGCCTCGGAAGAACCAATGGTGTTGGTGCCAACGGCCTGACCGTTTTTCGGCGCAGGCGCGTGCCACAGATCAGCAACCATGTTTACGCAACGCAGGTCAATTGCTGCAGATTGCGGGTATTCTTCTTTGTCGATCCAGTTTTTATTTATCGACAAATCCATCAATTTATGGACATTTTCATCGTCCCAGGTCTGGCAGAAAGTCGCCAGATTCTGACGGGCGTTACCGTCGAGAAATAATTCATCATTGATAATCTGGAATGCGATGTCATCGCGTATTTCATGCAGCGGAAAACGTTTCGATTCCGCGATAGTGGAAATTGCCTTTGCGCCAAAACGTGAATCTAGTAGTTCTGAGCGGAAATCCGTTAACAACTTCTGGTCCATTTCGAACTCCTTAAATTTATTTGAAGGCAATAAAAAAGTAGGATTTATCTGTAATAGACGCAAGGAGTTGCCGGTGTAATTTAAATAACAAAATCCTAAGAGTGAAATAACGTTATTTATATAATCAGTTATCGCTAATAATATTATATTTATAGCTTATTAAAACAAATGTATATTTTGGCATTTCTTTATTAATTTTTATTTTAATTACAAAAAAGTTGGTGACCTTCTGCATTATTACACAGGTAGCCGCTACTCTTATTCGTAACAACAATGACATATCCTGATTTCTCAACAGATTACATGACTATTCCGAAAGTGAAGAATGACGGGAAACAACATATATAATATTCTCTTTGAATATTAGTGAGTTATATTTTTTCTCCATTAATAAACGTGATCTACCGCACGCTTTGTCGCCCACCAGGCGGAACGAATGACTACCCTTAAAGGAAAGCCCGATAATTAGCGACGAATTTCGGAGGTCGGATCCTTATGCTCAATCAGAAAATTCAAACCCCTAATCCAGACGAACTGACGATCGAAGTCGATCTCTGTTATGAGCTGGATCCGTATGAATTAAAACTGGATGAGATGCTCGAGGCAGAGCCAGAACCCGAAATGATTGAGGGATTGCCTGCCTCTGACGCGCTAACGCCTGCTGACCGCTATCTCGAACTGTTCGAACATGTTCAGTCGGCAAAAATTTTCCCCGACAGTAAAACCTTTCCCGATTGTGCGCCGAAAATGGACCCGCTGGATATATTAATCCGCTACCGTAAGGTTCGCCGCCACCGTGATTTTGACTTGCGCCGATTCGTTGAAAATCACTTCTGGTTACCGGAAGTCTACTCCAGCGAGTATGTATCGGACCCACAAAACTCACTAAAAGAGCATATCGACCAGCTATGGCCAGTGTTAACCCGCGAACCGCAAGATCACATCCCGTGGTCTTCTCTGCTGGCGCTGCCGCAGTCGTACATTGTCCCCGGAGGCCGTTTTAGCGAAACCTACTACTGGGATTCCTATTTCACCATGCTGGGGCTGGCGGAAAGCGGACGCGAAGATTTACTGAAATGCATGGCCGATAACTTCGCCTGGATGATCGAAAACTACGGCCACATCCCCAACGGCAACCGCACCTACTATTTGAGCCGCTCACAGCCACCGGTTTTCGCTCTGATGGTGGAGCTGTTTGAAGAAGATGGGGTACGCGGCGCACGCCGTTATCTTGATCATCTGAAAATGGAATATGCCTTCTGGATGGACGGTGCAGAATCGCTGATCCCCAATCAGGCCTATCGCCATGTCGTTAGGATGTCGGACGGTTCGCTGCTTAACCGCTACTGGGATGACCGTGACACACCGCGCGACGAATCCTGGCTTGAGGACGTAGAAACCGCAAAACATTCCGGTCGCCCCCCCAACGAAGTGTATCGCGATTTACGTGCGGGCGCGGCTTCTGGCTGGGATTACTCCTCCCGCTGGCTGCGTGACGCGGGTCGTCTGGCGAGTATTCGCACCACCCAGTTCATCCCCATCGACCTGAACGCTTTCCTGTTTAAACTGGAGAGTACCATCGCCAACATCTCGGCGCTGAAAGGTGATAGAGAGACAGAAGCGCTGTTTCGCCAAAAAGCCAGCGCCCGCCGCGATGCGGTAAACCGTTATCTCTGGGATGATGAAAACGGAATCTACCGCGATTACGACTGGCGGCGCGAACAACAGGCTCTCTTTTCCGCTGCGGCCATCGTGCCGTTATATGTCGGCATGGCAAACCACGAACAGGCCGATCGTCTGGCAAATGCCGTGCGAAGCCGTTTACTGACACCTGGCGGGATTCTGGCAAGCGAGTATGAAACCGGTGAGCAGTGGGATAAACCCAACGGCTGGGCACCGTTACAATGGATGGCGATTCAGGGATTTAAAATGTACGGAGATGACCATCTGGGTGATGAGATCGCTCGTAGCTGGCTGAAGACGGTAAATCAGTTCTACCAGGAACACCACAAACTGATCGAGAAATACCATATTGCCGATGGTATCTCCCGCGAAGGCGGCGGCGGTGAATATCCGTTACAGGACGGGTTTGGCTGGACCAACGGTGTGGCACGCCGTTTAATTGGTTTATACGGCGAACCGTAATATTTTTTACAGCCAGCCGCTAATATCCTGCTGGCTGTAAAATTATCCTCTTCAGGAGGAGATATTTAACATCATTGCCGCCTGGGTTCGGTTTTTCACTTCCAGACGTCGATAAAGCGATTCCAGATGCGCCTTTACCGTTCCGGTGCTGATATTTAACGCCCGGCCAATCTCTTTATTCGATTCGCCTGCCGCCAGCATGGTTAAAATTTCCCGCTGGCGGGCGCTTAATGATGCGAGATCTTTCGACTCTTTTTCCGGCGCTGTTCGCCAGTCGCCGGGCAGAAACATCATGCCCATCACCGCACTGTTTACCGCCAATACGAACGTCTCAACGGTTGAATCACGCGGCACAATGGCCATCACATTAAAGTGGATAACCTCCTGCAACCATCGTTTGTTGCAATCCGTCGCCGTGATTAACACTTTAATATCAGGAAATTGCACCACGGTTTTTTGCAATAACCACTGGCAAAATTCACCGTCTTGATCGCCATCCAACATCACTAAGGCTTCGGGATAGCTTTCAAGTCTTTGCCATAGCTCATCTGCCTGACTGACGCCCTGAATACCTACCCCTGGAATACGCTGTTGTAAACTGATTTTCATTCCATGAATAAATATTGACTGCCTGTCAAACATGATTATTTGCATTACTGAATCTCCACCTGAATACGTTAAAAAGACTTAAGTAGTGGAAGGGTATTACCCGAGAGACAAAATAAGAATTCGCCATTTGGCGGTGGCCATTCTACAGAGATGAAACGTAGAAAATAGTTACCGATATAAATAGTTACAGCTAAATGCCCGAAATTACATGTCGAGGGCACTATTTAAAAAATTCTTAAGGAATTCCTTATATTTTGCACCGCATTCAGGCAAGTAAAGTAGATTTATCGCTCGTTTTAATAACGTCTACGGTTAAAGAAAATGATTAGATTGCGCACTAATCCGCAATACGCTGTTTGTGCATTTTATGAAATGAGTCAAAATTATGACCTTCTGCTGGTTATTTCTCTATTCAGGGAACGCTAATCCACCCTTTATTCTCTAAAATATCCTCACTTTCTGCGTTGCACCGTTGTGAAATCATGCATTAGATGTTAGAAAAAACAATAAATAATGCGATATGCGCGTTACTGTTTCGCTGTGAACAACAATCGGTCAAAGAAATGGATAAAATTCACGCAATGCAGTTGTTCATCAAAGTCGCGGAGCTGGAAAGTTTTTCCCGCGCGGCAGATTTCTTTGCTCTGCCGAAAGGTAGCGTCTCGCGTCAAATCCAGGCACTGGAAAACCAGCTTGGCACCCAGCTCCTCCAGCGTACCACGCGGCGGGTACAACTGACGCCGGATGGTATGACCTATTATCAACGGGCGAAAGATGTGTTGAGTAATCTCAACGAACTGGACGGCCTGTTTTTGCAGGATACCACCAGCATCAGCGGTAAATTGCGCGTCGATATCCCGGTCGGAATGGCGAAAAATTTGTTGCTGCCGCGGTTACCCGATTTTCTGTATCAGTATCCGGGTATTGAACTCGAATTAAGCAGCAGCGACCGTCAGGTAGATATTCTTCATGATGGCTTTGATTGTGTGGTTCGCACAGATACGTTACCCGACGATGGACTCATCACCCGTCCACTCGGCAAACTGACGATGGTCAACTGTGCCAGTCCGCACTATCTGACGCGCTTTGGTTATCCGCAAAATCCCGACGATCTGACTTCACACGCGGTAGTGCATTACACGCCACATCTGGGCGTGCACCCATTGGGTTTTGAGGTTGCCAGTGGTCATGGCGTCCAGTGGTTTAAGTCCGGCGGCATGTTGACGGTAAACAGTAGCGAAACCTATCTCGCCGCCGGTCTGGCGGGGCTGGGGATTATTCAGATCCCCCGCATCGCCGTGCGCGAAGCCCTGCGCGCCGGACGGCTTATTGAAGTGTTGCCCAGCTATCGCGCCGCTCCACTCTCCATTTCCCTGGTTTACCCTCAGCGTCGGGAGCTTTCCCGCCGTGTAAACCTGTTTATGCAGTGGGTTGCAGGCGTAATGAAAGAGCACCTGGACTGACCGACTATACTTTTTAAGACAGACAACGACTGAAGGACTAAAGAGCGGATGACGCAGGAAAACGAGATCAAACGTCCCACCCAGGATCTGGAGCATGAGCCGATTAAGCATCTGGATAATAGCGATAAAGGCGGCAAAGTCAGCCAGGTGCTGGAAACTGTCACCACCACCGCCGAAAAAGTCCAACGCCAACCGATCATCGCGCACCTGATTCGCGCGACTGAACGCTTTAACGATCGACTGGGTAATCAGTTTGGCGCAGCGATCACCTATTTCTCGTTTTTGTCGATGATCCCGATTTTGATGGTGTCGTTTGCCGCTGGGGGTTTTGTGCTGGCTTCGCATCCGATGCTGTTACAGGATATCTTCGACAAAATTCTGCAAAACATCAGCGATCCAACGCTTGCCGCCACGTTGAAAAACACCATCAACACCGCTGTTCAGCAGCGTACTACCGTAGGTCTTGTTGGCCTGGCGGTGGCACTTTATTCCGGCATCAACTGGATGGGCAATTTACGTGAAGCAATTCGCGCCCAGTCGCGTGATGTCTGGGAACGTTCGCCGCAAGATCAAGAAAAATTCTGGGTTAAATATCTGCGTGATTTTATTTCGCTGATTGGTTTGTTGATTGCGCTGATTGTGACGCTCTCAATCACCTCCGTTGCCGGTTCTGCGCAGCAAATGATTATTAGCGCATTACACCTTAATAGCATTGAGTGGCTGAAACCGACGTGGCGATTGATTGGCCTGGCGATTTCCATCTTCGCCAACTATCTGCTTTTCTTCTGGATCTTCTGGCGGCTGCCGCGTCACCGCCCACGGAAAAAGGCGCTAATTCGCGGGACATTCATCGCAGCTATTGGTTTTGAAGTGATTAAAATTGTGATGACCTACACCCTGCCATCGCTGATGAAATCCCCCTCCGGCGCAGCCTTTGGTTCCGTGCTGGGGCTGATGGCATTTTTCTACTTCTTCGCCCGTCTGACGCTGTTTTGCGCGGCGTGGATTGCCACCGCCGAGTACAAAGATGACCCGCGAATGCCGGGTAAAACACAACATTAAAATATGCCGGATGCGGCGCAAACGCTTTATCCGGCCTACGAATTTATTCGGTCTGGCTCCCCCTGGCCGGGTAAGATGCTCCAGCATCGCATCCGGCTATAACGCGCACATAACCTCCTGAAACTCTTCCCCCTGCGCCTTTTCAGTATCGCTTCAGGAGCAAACAATTTCATGCCAACTCATAAGCTCAGCATATAAATCCAGTTGGTAACTTTTATTTAACCTAAAACCAGTTTTATCGACTATTTATGAAATTATGTGAAGCATTTCATAGAAGAAAAATCACCAGCCTAAACATTATCCCCTTTTTGCCTGGTTTTTAGTCGTTTTCGTGGTTTGTTACACATTGAAATATCACTTTTGCTGTGCGTAATATGGCTATTCGTTAGACAAAAAATAAGAAAAAATTATGCAAGCAACAGCCACAACACTCGACAACGAGCAAGAATACACGCCGATCAACTCGCGTAATAAAGTCCTTGTCGCCTCCCTCATTGGCACGGCCATTGAGTTTTTCGACTTCTACATTTACGCCACTGCGGCCGTTATTGTATTCCCGCATATCTTCTTCCCGCAGGGCGATCCGGCGGCGGCGACACTACAGTCGCTCGCGACCTTCGCTATCGCTTTCGTCGCGCGCCCCATCGGCTCTGCCGTGTTTGGTCATTTTGGCGATCGCGTTGGGCGTAAAGCGACGCTGGTCGCCTCTTTGCTAACGATGGGAATTTCGACGGTGGTCATCGGCCTGCTGCCTGGCTACGCAACGATTGGTATTTTCGCCCCGCTGCTGCTGGCGCTGGCTCGATTTGGTCAGGGCCTGGGATTAGGCGGTGAATGGGGCGGCGCAGCGCTGCTGGCGACCGAAAATGCGCCGCCGCGTAAACGTGCGCTGTATGGCTCCTTCCCGCAGTTGGGCGCACCGATTGGCTTCTTCTTTGCCAACGGCACTTTCCTGCTGCTTTCCTGGCTGCTAACCGACGAGCAGTTTATGAGCTGGGGCTGGCGCGTGCCGTTTATCTTCTCGGCGGTGCTGGTGATTATCGGCCTGTATGTTCGCGTGTCGCTGCATGAGTCGCCGGTGTTTGAGAAAGTCGCTAAAGCGAAAAAGCAGGTGAAGATCCCGCTGGGTACGCTGCTGACCAAACACGTACGCGTTACGGTACTCGGCACCTTTATCATGCTGGCGACCTATACGCTGTTTTACATCATGACCGTCTATTCAATGACCTTCAGTACCGCCGCCGCGCCAGTCGGGCTTGGCCTGCCGCGCAATGAAGTGCTGTGGATGCTGATGATGGCAGTAATCGGTTTTGGCGTGATGGTGCCGGTAGCCGGATTGCTGGCTGATGCCTTTGGTCGTCGTAAAAGCATGGTAATCATCACCACACTGATCATCCTGTTCGCACTGTTCGCCTTTAACCCACTGCTCGGTTCTGGCAACCCGATTCTGGTTTTTGCCTTCCTGCTGCTGGGGTTAAGTCTGATGGGGCTGACCTTCGGGCCAATGGGCGCGCTGTTGCCAGAGCTGTTCCCAACGGAAGTGCGTTACACCGGAGCATCATTCTCTTACAACGTATCGTCGATTCTCGGGGCTTCCGTTGCACCGTATATCGCGGCCTGGCTGCAGACTCACTACGGGTTAGGTGCGGTAGGGTTATATCTGGCGGCGATGGCCGGCTTGACGCTAATCGCTCTGCTGCTGACGCATGAGACGCGACATCAGTCGTTGTAATAAGAGTGAAAAGCCTGATGCGCTACGCTTATCAGGCCTGAATTTCCATACAATGTATTGAATTCGCAAGGATTAGTAGGCCGGATAAGGCGTTCACGCCGCATCCGGCATGAACAAAGCACACTTTGCCAACAATCTAAATCTGTTTAATTGCCGGATGCCAGACATCCGGCAATTATCATCACTTCTTCATCTGCGACAAAATCATCCGGCACTGATTAGCTTCACCTTCTGAAGGTGATATCAACGCCAGTAATGCCGCCGCAGGTGTCACCAGCGTTGCCAGTGCTGCCGCAACAGCACCACGGGCAATCAACGGCCCTGCTTTCACCCCTGCCTGCGGATTTTTGAACGTTCCGCGGACATACAGCGGCGAACGCAGCGTGATAATCCGAATACCTTTGCTCTCTGGATCGACAGTTAAATCCAGTTGCTCCGAAGCAAAACTTGCCGTGCCGGTAACATTAATCAACGCATTCTCAGTATCGAAAGCAAAAATCTGCGGACGCGCCACGCCGTTGGCAATATCCAGATTCGCCGCCGCGCAGTTCACCCGCACCTCGTCATCACCAAAAATCGCACCGACAATGTAGTTACCGACGTTCAAGCCGACAATCTCCATCAGGTTACGGCTCACCAGCCCGTCATTCATCAACAGTTTCAGGTTGCCATTACTATTTCCCAGCAGCGCCGCCACCGAGTTGCCGCTACCGCGTAGTTCAGCATCGCCGTTCATTTCACCCAGTGTTTTCTGCATCAGCGCCACATCCGGCATCAACGCTTTCAGTTTCAGCCGACGAGCCTGAATATCCGCCCGACCCTGCATCGGTTTTTTATCCCCTTCCAGATGAATGTTCGCCGCAATACTGCCGCCCGCCATGCCAAATTTCAGCGGTTGCAGGCGCAGGTCGGCGTTTTTGAGGATGATATGGGTAGAAAGATCGCTAATCGGCAGACTGCTGCCATGCTCAATGCGCCGACCTTTAAAACGGACATCGGCATCCATCGCATCCCATTTATCGGTTTCGAAGCGGTCATATGGCAGCACTTTGCCCGCAGGCTGAACATTCTTTTCGCCCTTCTTCTGTTCAGACCGTTTCGACTTTTCCGCACTTTTCCCGGAATCAACGCCAATCAACGGCCCCAGATCTGCCAGCCGTAACTGCCGCGACTCGACGTCACCTTCCAATTTTGGTCGTGGTTTGCCGGTGGTGTAGACCAGAGAACCATGAATATCGCTATCACCAATGCGCCCGTTAAAGCCGCGATAATCAAAGACCGACGATTTTTCAGTGTCGATTTTCGCTACCAGTCGGCCATCGGTTTCAAACGGCGGCGTATCGGGCAACAGAACGCCGGTCAGTTCGTAGAGATCACCCAGCGAATCGCCAGAAAATTTAAGCCGTAAATCGACGCCGCCCATTTTCATTGGGTCATTCACCACGCCATCAAAAGCGACACGGGTGTTACCGGAGCGAAAATCAGCCTGCACCGGAAACAGTGTCCCTTCACCACGCAGCGCTAGCATACCGCCAATTTTACCCGTCCCCATGAGTGGTTCGCCGTTATAGCGCCCTTGTGCTTTCAGGCCAAAAACGTAATCGCCCACCTTTTCTTGATCCGTTTTACCTTTCGATCCGGTCACTTCGCTGAACGGCAACGGCTTGCCTAACGGATCAACAAAAATCTCCAGATCCGCTTTGCTTACTTTGTCATCAATAGCGATCCGCCCTTGATCGAACAGAATATTATCCAGCCGAAACGACCACGCCGACGGTTTTGCATTCGCGTCTTTGTTGTCATCGTTGCCGAGGTTGAACGTCCAGTTGTTGTTCTTTTCAGAGAGGCGAATCAGGCGCGCATCAGGCTTTTCCAGCTTGATCCACGGCAACCAGACCGTTTTGGTCAGCAGCGCCAGCGGAGCCAGCGTCGCTTCTACGCGCGGCAAATGCACCATCGTTACTTCGGGAATATCCGGCGGGTTGCCGAGAATGATGTCTTCTGCGTGCACATGAGGCCACGGCACCCAGCTACGCCAGCCGGTTTCTTGTTTTTGCCGCTCCCACACCACGCCCAGATCGCCACGAATAGCGAAGGGGCGATTCAATTCCGCAGAGACTTTCTGGTTGATGGTCGGTTTGAGACGATTCCAGTCAAAAGTCGCAATCAAAATGATCGCCACGACGACCAACAACAAGAAAGCCCCTGAAATCGCTGCGGTTATTTTGCCTGCCTTGCTCATAGTTCGCTTCCTCATGTTCTTCCTGTGCCAGTCCTAAAGATAGTCCAGCCAGGCGAAAAATGAGGCGGCTTACAGAGCCAGCGCCACTGAATCCAGCGTTTCTATCGGCGCAGGGCGCGAAAGAAACCAGCCTTGTGCAGCGAATGCGGGAGAATTTTGCACATCGCCCCATTCTTCCTCAGTCTCGACACCTTCGACAATCACGCCGCGGCAGTAGCGGTTCATCAAATGCAAAAGCTGGGAAAAGAGCGTGCGGCCTTCCGGCGACTGGCGCAGCATCACAAACAACTCGCGAGCGATTTTGATGTAGTCATAACGCACTTCACTTAGCGCAGAAAAGTTTGCCATCCCGGTGCCAAAATCATCCAACCACAGCGGGCCAAATTCGCACATTGAGGCAAATGTTGAATCTTTCGGCAGGCGGATGTGTTCCACCAGTTCAAAGCGCAGCCAGGGAAGACGGTCAATCTGGCGTAAAATCTCCGGCCGCTGACGCAGGGCGAGAAGTGTAGGACCATCAATATTAACCGATGCCAGCAGACCGTGCTCAGCAAAGAACGCGGCTTTTTTCGCTAGTAAATCAATCTGTTCTTTCACCACATCCATCCGATGCCTGACGGTGATTTCGGCAAAATAACGATCTGGCGGCAGTCGTTGCAAAGGATTATCGGGATGCGTGACAACCGTTAAAAGCTCCACGGCCATCAATCGCCCGGAAGTCTGGTAAATCGGCTGCCAGGTGTAAGCTCGCTCACATTGCAACCAAAAACGCCGTTCCTGCAAGCTCTCGATGCTTGCTTCAGGGTTGCTTATTCGCTGGATAACCTGCCTTATCATCGAAGATGTCCTGTGTTTAAAAGTGATACTGGCCGGACTCGACAAATATTATCGGCGCGCTACGGCAGAACTTTACCGCCAGAGAGGAGTTAATTTGCCCGCGCAACGACGGAATTTCTCAGGAATACGTTCTGGCTCAAAAAAATAATGGAACAGTGTTTTAATATAGTTGACCAACAAACCACCGCAGCGCAAACTAACGCTAATTTTTTACAGATCAGGTTCACGACTATGTCCAAAAAGATTGCCGTGATTGGCGAATGCATGATTGAGCTTTCCGAGAAAGGCGCAGACGTTAAGCGCGGTTTCGGCGGCGATACCCTGAACACTTCCGTCTACATCGCTCGTCAGGTCGATCCTGCGGCATTAACCGTTCATTACGTAACGGCGCTGGGAACGGACAGTTTTAGTCAGCAGATGCTGGACGCCTGGCACGGAGAGAACGTCGATACTTCCCTGACCCAACGGATGGAAAACCGTCTGCCGGGTCTTTATTACATTGAAACCGACAGCACCGGCGAACGGACTTTCTACTACTGGCGTAACGAAGCCGCGGCCAAATTCTGGCTGGAGAGCGAGCAATCGGCGGCGATTTGTGCAGAACTGGCGAATTTTGATTATCTCTATCTGAGCGGCATTAGCCTGGCGATCTTAAGCCCCACCAGTCGCGAAAAACTGCTTTCTCTGCTGCGCGAATGCCGCGCCAATGGCGGGAAAGTAATTTTCGACAATAACTACCGTCCACGCCTGTGGGCCAGCAAAGAAGAGACGCAGCAGGTCTACCAGCAAATGCTGGAATGCACGGACATCGCTTTCCTGACGCTGGATGATGAAGATGCGCTGTGGGGTCAACAGCCGGTGGAAGACGTCATTGCGCGTACCCATAACGCGGGCGTGAAAGAAGTGGTGGTGAAACGCGGCGCAGATTCTTGCCTGGTGTCCATTGTGGGCGAAGGGTTAGTGGACGTTCCGGCGGTAAAACTGCCGAAAGAAAAAGTGATCGACACCACCGCTGCGGGCGACTCTTTCAGCGCCGGTTATTTGGCGGTACGCCTTACCGGCGGCAGTGCAGAAGAAGCGGCAAAACGCGGGCATTTGACTGCCAGCACCGTGATTCAGTATCGCGGCGCGATTATCCCGCGTGAGGCGATGCCAGCGTAAAAGCAGCATATGCAAAAGGCTGGATAAAGTGTTACTCCTCTATCCAGCTCTTCCATAAATGCCTGATGGTTGTGCTAACTCATCACCATCAGGCATTACTGTGCGGGTGGAATATCCGTCACTTCAGGATGCACATCATCTGCGGCTACAGATGTGGCGGCAGCCGCAGTAGATGGTGCCATGATTTGATCCCAGGCGGCCTGCAATCCTTTCATGTTAAATTCCGGCTCACCTTTCGGCTGCAGCAGAATTAATGCCATGTCGTTCGACAACTGCTGACGCAGATCCTGATTTAACATTTCTACCGTCAGGCTGTTAAGAAAATCCTGACGCAGTTTCTGATATTGCTCTGGCGCGATATCGACGACCTGATTTTGCAGTGAACGCATCCGCTGCCCCATCAGAATATCGGTATCAGCTCGCGCATAAGCAGCAAACAGTTTCTGTAACTCCAGTTTCTTTTGCGCAACCAGAGCGTTGAACTCTTCTTCTGGCAGGCCTTTATCACGAACTTTCGCCAGTTCACGCGCAACCAGATTCAGGTTGCTGTTCAGTTTGTCGTTTGGCGACTCGATGTTGATGGCACATTGCGCACGCTGATACAGCACACGGCAGTCAAAACCGAGGCCGATATCTTTGCTGTTATTGGCGCTTAGTGCTTGCTGAACATGCCAGAACAGCGCCTCACGGGCCAGATCAGCACGCCAGTAGCGCAGGAGCGCCGCTGACTCACGAATCGGCTGCCACGGCGTGTCCCACATAATGGATAACCGGTCCTGACGCACTGCGTCAGTCATAATGCTTACCGCTTCGGCGTGCAGCGGAGAAAGCGTCGGCACTGGTGCCGGTGTTTCACGTTTGCCTTTCAATTCGCCAAAGGTTTTGTTGATTTGGTCGACAACCGAGCGCGCATCAACATTACCCACCACCAGCAGCGTCATAGCATCTGGGGTGTACCATTTCTGGTAGAAATCTTTAATTTTCGCCGCCTCAACGGGTTGTTTCAGCGAATCAGCAGGATCGTGACCTAGCAAGGTAGATCCTTTCAAACGATAGCGCCACCAGCCTTCTTTGGTGTCGGCTGGCCAGGTTGCCACCATGTCCTGGCTTTGCAACGCATGGTTTACCGTTTCTGGCGTGATGGTCAGCTTGCCGGTCGTATTCGCCAGATAAGAGAGCGCTTCTTTCAGCAGGTCGTTACGGTTATTTGGCAAACTAAGATTAAACAGCGTGGTGTCATAAGAGACGATCACCGGCGGCATTGGACGCTTAGGGTCGATCCCCTGTTGCCACAATGAACGTGCCTGTGCTGCTTCCAGGCCACCGCTTTGCGTTAGCGCAATACGAGGAATAGCGTGGCTGTAACCGCTCTGTTGTGTACTTTCAGCGAGCGAACCGGTATTAACCAGCAGGCGAATTTCAACACGATCGCTGGGACGCTGAGGCGTGGTCAGCACTTGCCACTGTAAACCGTTGGAGAGCGTCCCCTGTTGCCATGCTGGATCAGGCTGGAGCGCATCTGCCTGCACATAGCCAGCAGTGGCCATCACCAGCAAACCGCCCGCTAAAAGTCGAATTTTTGTGCCCTGCATGTGAACCCCTGATCAACTATCCTGGTAATAAAAGACTGCCCGTTGTCGGTCAGTCTGAATGACGTTAAAAACACTTCGTGTTAGACCGCAAGAACATGAAAATGTCACGGAGGAAGTGAAATAAACCCGAACTCACCCAGGGGGTCAGTTCGGGCACAGGGGTCAATTATGCGCAAACACCCGCACTCGGGGAAGGGAGTGCGGGCATAAGTAGTGAGATTAAGAGGATAATTCGTGCGTTTTGCCATCCGGCGCACGATTATTCAGCACATCATCCAGTTTTTTGTGGTCCAGTTCTTTAACCCACTTCGCTACCACGATGGTTGCGACACCATTACCGACAAGATTAGTCAGCGCACGAGCTTCCGACATAAAGCGGTCGATGCCGAGGATCAGCGCCAGACCAGCCACCGGTAAATGACCCACGGCTGAAAGCGTCGCCGCCAGCACGATAAAGCCACTGCCCGTTACCCCTGCCGCCCCTTTGGAAGAAAGCAGCAACACAACTAACAGCGTGATTTGGTGGACGATATCCATCTCACTGTTGGTGGCCTGGGCGATAAACACCGCCGCCATCGTCAAGTATATCGATGTTCCGTCAAGATTAAACGAGTAGCCTGTTGGGATAACCAACCCCACCACCGATTTCCGGCAACCGAGTTTCTCCATCTTGTCGAGCATACGCGGCAGCGCTGACTCGGAAGAAGACGTCCCCAGAACAATCAGCAATTCTTCACGGATATAACGGATAAATTTGAAGATACTGAAACCGGTCGCTTTAGCGATTGAACCCAGTACCAGCACCACAAACAGGATACAGGTGATGTAGAAGCAGATAATGAGCTGCCCCAGTTGCACCAGTGTGCCGACGCCGTATTTACCGATAGTAAACGCCATCGCCCCAAACGCACCAATGGGTGCCAGGCGCATGATCATATTGATAATGCCGAAGATGACCTGCGAGAAACTTTCGATAACGTTAAAAATCAGTTGGCCTTTGCTACCCAAACGATGGAGCGCAAAACCAAACAGGACGGCAAACAACAGCACCTGCAGGATGTTACCGCTGGCAAATGCGCCAATAACACTCGCCGGGATGACATCCATAATGAAGGCGACAATGCCCTGATCTTTCGCCTGCGCGGCGTAAACCGCGACCGCTTTCGCATCAAGACTTGCCGGATCGACGTTCATTCCGGCACCAGGCTGCACGACGTTAACGATGATAAGACCAATAATCAGCGCGATGGTACTGACAACTTCAAAGTAAAGCAGTGCGACAGCGCCGGTACGACCGACCGCCTTCATGCTTTCCATGCCCGCAATGCCAGTTACGACAGTACAAAAGATGACGGGAGCGATGATCATCTTAATGAGCTTAACGAATCCGTCGCCAAGCGGTTTCATTTGCTCGCCTATTTCAGGATAGAAATGGCCAAGGAGAATACCAATGGCTATCGCTGTCAGGACCTGAAAGTAAAGGCTTTTAAACAGAGAGGTCTTCATAGGGTGTCCTTTAGTAAAACCACAGGTCTTGTAAGGTTATGGTGTACCTGCGGCCTTAAAATAACACCCAGACAACATCACAGAAATGTACCTGGATCATAATTGAAACAAAAAGGTTAAAAAGTTTGAGCTGGCTCGCACAAACCAGCACTTTTTAAAGTTTTGTAATCAGTTTGGGGTAGTTATTTATCTTCCAGGTAACTCTCTTCGAAGATTTCAATGGGGAGTGGCCGTGCAAAAAGGAAGCCCTGGGCAATACCCACGCCCGCTTTTGCCAGCCAGTCGCGTTGCGCTTCAGTCTCCACGCCTTCGGCAATCATTTGTAGGTTCAGACTTTGCGCCAGCATGATAATTGCGGTAATCATGCTGCTATCTTCTGGCAAGCCTTCAACGAACATTTTGTCGATTTTCAGCACGTCTATTGGCAACGATTTCATATGCTGCAACTGACGTAGCCCTGCGTAACCCATGCCGAAATCATCCAGTGCCACCTGTACTCCGGCATTTCGCAGCGGACGGAGGATCGCCACCGCCGCTTGCGGGTCATCAATACGTCGACTCTCTGTCACTTCCAGAATCAGCGTTCCCGGCTGAATGCGATAGCGGGTTAACAACTCCAGCATATCCGGCACCATATTCGGGTGCATAAGCTGTAGCGCCGAGAGGTTCACCGACAACGGCAGCATAATGCCGCGCTCTTGCCAGGCGGCAAGCAGCCGACAGGACTCCTCCAGCACCCAATGACCAACGGTAACCATCAGTCCACAGGACTCAATTCGATCGATTAGCCCATCCGGCAATTCCCAACTACCATCCGGTTGCTGGATACGCAACAACACTTCCGCACTGACTAATTTGCCACTGGTCATCTCCACCTGTGGCTGCAACCAAATAGCAAACTGATGATTTTCCAGTGCATTAAGGATATCGCTCTCTTCCGTCAGCCGCTGTTGAGCTTCTTCCATCTGCTGCGGATCATAGAACTGAATTTGATTCTTCCCTTTATGACGAGCAGTAAACGCCGCTGAAATAGCACGACCATAAAGTTGTTCGGCAGTAAGATCGCCATAGAACATCGCCACACCAATGCTACAGTGTGGACGCAGTTGAATACGTTCAATTGGCAAACGCTCGCTCATGATAGTAAGCACTTGCTGACCTAATGTGATGGCGTGCCACGGCTCCTGTACGCCGTTGGCGATAACAGCGAAGTCATAGCCGCTGACCTGTGCGAGGATCATGCGTGGCGACAGCACAGATTTGATTTTCTCCACCAGCGTCAGTAGCAGGATTTCCCGCTGCGCCTCTTTCAGCACGCCTGCGGTATCACGCAGCGTTTCACAAGTGATGATCATCAGTGCGGTGGTTTGTTTACGTGCAACCACCTGCTCCAGCATCTCCATCAGCAAGGCTTTGTTTGGCAAATCCGACACCGGGAAGCGCATCGCATTTTCGCACTGTTCTTCATAATGGCGCTGCAACAATTGCTGATTAAGGTTGTAACTGCGCACCAGCATACCGATTTCGTCGTCCTGATGCAGACGCGGCAAGGCCAGTTGATGACCAACAATCTCTTGCGGTGGAATGGCGTTTAGTTCGCGAGCAATATTACGTAAAGGATGTAATATCAGTCGGTTAATGCACCAGCTAATCGCCACCGTCAGGATGAGTGACAAAAGTAAGTAAATGGTCACTAACGTAGAGACGGTGCTCATCACGAACTTGTACATGCGGAAGGAATCTGCCTGTAACACCAGATAGGCAATCGGCTGCGGGGTGGCCGGACGCTCCAGCGAGTAGACGCCCAGCGAGATTTGTACCGGTAACTCAAACAATCGGGTGAACATCACTGGCACCGGGCGCTCTGGAATAAAACTTTTACGTAGCGCCTGGAACTGGTTAGGTAATACAACATCGGCGCGGCTGACCACACCCGCCGGTTTTATGCTGGCAAGAATAACTTCCGCCTGCGGAATATCACCTTTCAAAATGGCGGAAGATAAGGGTTCGCGGACAGAGCGAGCAATGCTTTCCAGTTGCGTAGCCGTGTTATAGCGGTTCTGCTGTACCAGATGAAACAGCAAAACAGTGCAAAAAACAAAAACGAATACCATGACAACGGCCGCCACCATTGCCATCTGCTTAATTGTTAACGAGCGACTAACGCGCAAATTGTCTCCCCCCGGAAATCCCAGATTGCCGCCCGAGTATACCCGATCGCAGCGGCATTAAGAGAGGCGCTATCTGAAAACTTACCAGTCGGCGTAAGGTATCAGCGGCTGCGGCGGTAAATCCATGTCGCCCTGCCATCCGGCGGCGGAATACCGTACATAGAGCAGGAAATGGCTGGGCGCATAATCTTTCGCCTGCTGGATATCG
>NZ_PTSB01000048.1:0-20709 GCF_002965125.1 Escherichia sp. MOD1-EC6162 | reverse complement strand
GGTATGGGCAGTGATTTTGTATCGGCAGACAGACTGCTTCGCGCTCTCAGTAACGGGGAATTTGAACCGTATCTCCAGCCAGTGGTTTCTGCATCCGACCTTACTGTGTCCGGTGCAGAGCTTCTGGGGCTCCGTTTGGGAAACGGAGCCCAACCAGAAGGAACTGGAAGAAACCGCTGTACGTCTGGCATACACGCTCGTAAGCGGCCCTTACGGCCCGCTAACGCGGAGATACGCCCCGACTGCGGGTAAACCCTTGTCGGGACCACTCCGACCGCGCACAGAAGCTCTCTCATGGCTGAAGGCGGGTATGGCTTAGCAGGGTCTGGATGGGTAAGGTGAAATCTATCAATCAGTACCGGCTTACGTCGGGCTTCGGCGGTTTTACTCCTGCGCCATATGCTACAACGGAGTGCCGCCTTCCATGCCGCTGGCGTGGCATATCCTGGTGATGATATCTGAATCGTTATATACTGCGTATATATGTAGTAATGACGAGGTGATGAATGGCACAGGTTAATATGAGTTTAAGAATCGATGCTGAACTGAAGGATGCTTTTATGGCCGCTGCAAAAAGCATGGACCGTAATGGCTCTCAGTTAATCCGGGATTTTATGCGTCAGACCGTTGAACGGCAGCATAATACCTGGTTCCGTGACCAGGTTGAGGCTGGTCGTCAGCAACTCGAGTGCGGTGATGTGCTTCCCCATGACATGGTCGAATCTTCCGCTGCTGCATGGCGGGATGAGATGAGCAGGAAGATTGCCGGTAAATGATGGAGATATTCTGGACCATGCTGGCAAGCCAGGACAGAAAGCGCATTCGTGAGTACATTGCGGAGCAGAACCTGATGGCCGCCATTGAACTGGACGAACGGATTGGTTATTCAGCCAGCAGCCTGGTCGGGCAGCCGTATAAAGGTCGCAACGGTCGTGTGGAAGGAACCCGGGAACTGGTTATTCACCCCCATTTTGTTCTGGTTTATGAGGTCGACAGCCAGTGGGGAAAAGTGTATATCCTGCGCGTATTGCATACCGCACAGAAGTGGCCATAGAGGGGCTGTCCGGATATAAGGAGATGCAATAACCATGAATAATGATGAGCTGGCCACCAAATGAGCACAGGCGATTGCCGAAGAGCAGTGTTACATCAGCAGCCCGGACCAGAAGTAGCGGCCTGCTGCTGCCGATATTGCTGCATATGGAAGCAATCGTGCTGGACTGACTGTTGTTAAATACTCCGTGTTAAGGCCTGGTATGTTTTTATTGCGAATGTTATATTTAAATATAACTTTTATGGAGGTGTAATATGCATACCACCCGACTGAAGAAGGTTGGCGGCTCAGTAATGCTGACCGTTCCACCGGCACTGTTGAATGCTCTGTCTCTGGGTACAGGTAATGAAGTTGGCATGACCATTGATAATGGTCGGCTGATCGTGGAGCCGCATAGACGTCCGCAGTATTCACTGGCTGAGCTGCTGGCACAGTGCGATCCGAATGCTGATATCTCAGCAGAAGAACGAGAGTGGCTGGATGCTCCGTCAGCAGGTCAGGAGGAGATCTGACATGGAAAGAGGGGAAATCTGGCTTGTTTCGCTTGACCCTACCGCAGGTCATGAGCAGCAGGGAACGCGGCCGGTGCTGATTGTCACACCAGCGGCCTTTAATCGCGTGACCCGCCTGCCTGTTGTTGTGCCCGTAACCAGCGGAGGCAATTTTGCCCGCACTGCCGGCTTTGCGGTGTCGTTGGATGGTGCCGGCATACGTACCACCGGTGTTGTGCGTTGCGACCAACCCCGAACAATCGATATGAAAGCCCGGGGCGGCAAACGACTCGAACGGGTCCCGGAGACTATCATGAGCGAAGTTCTTGGCCGCCTGTCCACTATTCTGACCTGAACACGGGGGTTGAGGACAACCATAAGAAAACGTGCAATTCTGTACATTTACGTAAGGGGATGTACGGATGTAAGCCAAACGGTTATTGGACGGTCAGAGCGTTTCGTACAGCCTTTACGTTCAGTGGTTATGTCATAGGGCGACTGATGTTTTCATTTTATGCTGAAACAATGCATAATATTTTATTAATGCTTTCTCGTTTCCCTTACTACCTCCCATAAAGTACGGGCCCCTCGACGAAGAGGGGTACGTCTGATCTTTCTATCTTTTTCAAGACACATAAGATAATGGCGGGCCTGATAAGCACTCATTTCGAAACGCGTGGCAATATCAGTCGTTCTGCATGGTGTCTTTATTTCCTGAATAAAATCCAGTATCTGCTCTTTCTTCATCTTCTTTTAACATTCTTAACTGTGATTTTTCTTATTATGCATCCTCACTGGCGCTAAATTCCATCCCATCTTTATCTCGTTGTTATTAGCAATGATTGTTCTTTGTTTGTAAGCGGCTCGTCAGAACCGTATTGATATTTACTGAGCGGTCAGATCAACTTTCCAGGGTAACAGATCGCGTATCCGGTTTGCCGGCCAGTCCTGGATATGCTCAATGACGTAACACAGCCATTTTTCTGGTTCCACATTGTTCAGACGGCATGTGCCGATCAGCGAGTACAACACCGCCGCATGTTCGCCACCGCTGTCGGAACCCGCGAAGAGCCAGTTTTTCCGGCCTACGGCCACTCCCCGTAAGGCGTTCTCTGCGATGTTGTTGTCGATTTCCACCCAGCCATTACTGCAGTACACGTTCAGGCCATCCCACTGTTTCAGCAGGTATGCGAACGCTTTTGCCGTATCCGAGTGACGCGACAGTATTTTCATCTGTTGCTGTATCCAGTCATACAGTGACTGCATCAGTGGCGCAGCTCTGGCTTTTCATGCCGCCAGACGCTGTTCTGCTGAACATCCCCGGACCTCAGCCTCGATGGCATAAAGTTCACCGATACGCTGCAGGGCTTCCGTGGTGATATCGGTTGGCGCTCTTGCATGCACATCGTGGATTTTTCTCCGGGCATGGGCCATACACGCGGCTTCTGTTATTCTGCCGGATTCGTACAACGCCCGGTAACCACCGTAAGCATCGGCCTGAAGCCCACCGCTGTAACCGGCCAGATGATTCTGTGGATGGATACCTTTCCGGTCCGGGCTGTACGCGAACCAGACCGCCGGGGGCATCTGTGAACCGGCGTTAAGGTCATCACGAACGTAGACCCACAACCTGGCTGTCCGGGTTTTACCACTACCCGGCTCCTGGACCGGAACGGGGATATCATCGGCATGTACCTTACCGGGCATCAGCACATACTGGCGCAGGACGTCATACAGTGGCTCCAGCAGTTCAGCAACGGCACCGGTCCAGCGACCCAGCATGGCACGGCTCAGTTCCACGCCCTGGCGACGGTATATTTCTGACTGGCGGTATAATGGCAGATGGTCTGCATACTTCCCGGTGACAACATGAGCCAGAAGCCCCGCTCCGGCATAACTGCGTGCAATGGGTTTTGAAGGCGCCGGCGCCTGCACGATATGGTCACACCGGCAACAGGCCAGTTTCGGACGTTGTGTTTCAATAACCTTAAAGGCGCTGCTGATAAGCTCCAGTTGCTCTGACACATCACATCCCAGAGAACTGAGTTCGCCACCACAGGCAGGACAGCATTCCTCTTCCGGCCGGATGACCCGGGTTTCACGGGGAAGTGAGGCCGGTAACGGTTTACGGGCTGAAGACTGGCGCAGGGAAGATGGCAGTGCCGGGTCATATTGCTCACCCAGTGTTTCCGCCATTTCCTCCTGAAGTGCGCTGATTCGCTCCTGTGCTTCCTGTATTTGCCGTTCGGTTTTTGCGCGAAGTTTTTTTGAGCTTTTACCGAACTGCATGCGCTGCAGTTTCGCAACCAGTGCCTTCAGCCGGTTGATTTCGGAAGCATAAGCCGCCACCCGTTGTGAGAGCAGGCGGTTGTATTCAGCCATCTGGCGGATGGTGTCCTGTTGTGTCTGCAACACTGCCCGCAGGCGAGCGTTCTCATGAGCAAGTGAGGTGCCCATATCCTCACTTTACAACGGGTTATATGCGGATTCCAGCGCATTCCGTTCGTTTTGGATGTTTCCAGTCGATGCCCTCAAGAAGCATGGATAACTGAGCCGGAGTAAGGTGCACCTTGCCGTCACTGTCACGAACGGTGCAATAGTTAGCCAGTTACCCAAAACAGAATGGACTGGCCAAAGCGCTGAGAGAAGTAGGTCGAATCGAACGGACACTGTTTATGCTGGACTGGTTTCGTGATCCAGGTTTGTGACGACGTGTACAAGCTGGGCTGAATAAAGGGGAAGCCCGTAATGCTCTTGCGCGAGCGGTCTTTATGCACCGGCTGGGTGAAATCAGGGACAGGGGGCTGGAGAATCAGAGTTACCTGGCCAGTGGGCTGACGTTACTGACAGCGGCAATCACGTTATGGAACACGGTATACATAGAAAGAGCCATTGAGTCACTGAAACGAAAAAAGCTCCCGATTAATGACCAACTGCTCTCTCACCTTTCGCCGTTGGGCTGGGAGCATATCAATCTTAATGGGGATTATGTCTGGCGTAATAATCTTAAGCTGGGTACAGGGAAGTACCGACCATTACGCAGTGTCGATATCGAATCGTACAAAAAACAGTCTTAGCGTGGGATATTTTCCGTTTTCCAAGCGGACCCCTAGCTGACGCTCCAGCCGGTTTTCCTGTTTCGCTTTCATCAGTGTCGCGATCAGTCTTTCCAGTGGCATAAACAGTACCCGATGTCCCGCATCCACCGCTTTCACGCCAAGAGCTATGGCCAGATGCGTTTTTCCTACACCCGGAGGTCCCAGCAGGATCACGTTTTCGCTGCGCTCCACGAACGCCAGACCTGCCAGTTCCCGGATGACCTTACGATCGATGCCCGCTGGAAGGTAAAGTCGAACTGCTCCAGCGTTTTGACCCACGGCAGACGAGCCTGCTTCAGCCGGGACTCCATACCGCGCTGATGCCTGCCGTTCCATTCCTGCTGTAGCGCTATGCACAGGAACTCCCGGTAGTTCAGCTCTTTTTTAGCTGCCTGTTCCAGCAGGCTTTCAACGCGATAACTCAGATGCTCCATTTTCAGGCGACTCAGCAGGACTTCCAGCTCATGCATCACAACAGCTCCTCATAGGCACTCAGTGGCCGATGCTCCACCTGACTGACCTGCTGCCAGAGCGGGGCGTGATGCTCCGGCACGGTCTGCCAGCCAGACGATGCCGAACAGAGGCGATGTGAGGCCACCAGTTTCTCATTACTGTAGATCCGCAACTCGTCATCCAGCGATATTCGTATCGATACCGGCTGATCACACAGCGCTTCGGGAACGCTGTAACGATTACCACCAACCTCGATATAGCTGTCCCAGAACACATGGCGGATGTCGAAGTAACTGGTATCGAAGTCCGTATCCGGTAACGGCTGCAGATGTTCCTGCTCCAGCGCGAAGCGCTGTTCCGGCGTTTCTTTGAACTGGCGAAGCTCCCGTTTGTCAGCCACATCGGCTATCCATTGCTCCAGTTGTTGATTGACATGAGTGAAGCTGTCGAACCTGCGGTACCGGACGAAGAAGTTCTCCTTGAGGTATTTCACCATCCGCTCAACCTTACCTTTTGTTCTGGCCCTGCGTGGACGGCATGCCCGTGGCAGGAAGTTATAGTGGTCGGCCAGCAACAGGAATCCGGAGTTGAACACGACTTTCCCGTTGTTATTCTTCAGCACCGCAGCCTTCTGGTTATCAACCAGCACTGTTTTCACACAACCACCGAAGTAGCGGAAGGCGCGAACCAGTGATTCGTAGGTATGCTCAGCATCCTGTTTTGGTGCGGCGAAGACATGGAAACGGTGGGAGAACCCCAGCGTATTAACCGCAAAGTTAACTTTGCACCGTTGCCCGGCAACCTCCACCTCAACTTCGCCCCAGTCGTGCTGGAGCTGGTATCCAGGCTGAGTTTCGAAGCGAACTGTTCTTTTTGACGGACGCATTTTACGTTTGGGCTGGATGTAGTAACGCAGCATGGAACGTCCGCCCGTATAGCCCATTGCCTTAATCTCCGCGAAGATAACCTCGCTATTCAAGACATTCTCTGCCAGGCGCATGTCGATGTAATCCATAAACGGTTTCAGCTTAACCATTTTGTGGCGGTTTTTTCTGGCTGGCGGTTCAGGGTATTTGGGGTAACCTCTGACCGTTCGTTCAGAGCAACCAATCTGAGTCGCAATATCGACAATGTACGCGCCCTGCTGGCGCATTTGCTTTATCATATAAAAGTCCTCTCTGCTCAGCATGTTGATGTCCTTTCTGGTGTGAGAACCTTAAGGAAACAACATGTTGGGTGGAGCGGACAATCCAAATGGTGAATTACCGTCTTATATCACTGGCGCTAACAATACCTAACTGAAACATGAATATTCTCCTTTCACCAAACCATCACGCCTATTCCTCTTGTACATGCAGAGTCATCGCTCTTGGCAACCGTTCAATGTTAATGCTGGCGTGAAAGGTGAAGCAGAGGGCTTTTGCTGCTAATCAAGGTTTGACCTTCAGGGCGGGAACAGGCTCACTCTGCTTCATACGATGGTAGCTAGCCATCGAATCCTATTACATACAAGGGCGGGAGGGGGACTGGTGACATCCGGACGACCGTACCGGCTTACGGCGGGCTCCGGCGGTTTTACTCCAGTGCCACATATAAAACAACAGCGTGCCGCCTTACATGCGCTGGCGCGCATAAACAACAAGTTGCTACATTAGCTTACAGGTTAATTCACCTTGCATGAGATTAGCATATAGGTTAATGTTTATCGAAATGGGAGGTCATATGTTTAGCGTTGTTTATCACCCGGAAGCCAGGGAAGAAGCCACAGCATTACCTGTAAAAATCAGGGTGAAGTTTGACCGTCTCATCGGCAAACTGGAGTATGACGCCCGATTACTGCGGGAACCGGACACAAAACCCCTGGGTGATGGACTTTTTGAGATCCGCACGATGGGGACGGATATAGCCCGAGGCATCTGGGTATACCACAAAGGTAATACCATCATCATGCTCCGGGTTTTCATCAAGAAGTCTCAAAAAACGCCAGCAAAAGAAATAGATCTCGCCAGAAAGCGGTTAGCGGAGGTACTTAATGAAACTGGTAAGCCATAAAGAACTGCATAACGAGTGGATGCAGGATGACGAATATCGCGCTGCATGGCAGGAAGAAGAACTCAAGGAGAAGCTCAGGGAGTTGCTTGCAGAATGGCGTAAGCATGACAACCTGACAAAAGCACAGGTTGCTGAACGAATGGGGGTTACACCTCCGGTTATTTCCCGCCTGGAAAACAACATCACTAAAGCCAGCATCGATACACTGACTCGCTATGCCCATGCGTGCGGTATCAAAAAACCTGTAATTGCCCTTTATTGAATGAAGGGGGGAGTCAACTATGAATAGCACCACACATTACGAAAACGCCAATCACCACTGGACGTACTGAACCTTCCGGCTGTTTCTCCAGCCAGTTAAGCCAGCGGTTTCCCTGCTGAAAAATGTCGGCAAAACGGGGAAGCATCAGAAGGGCGGGGTGACTCCGTCCGGTCAGTGAGCCGCGCCGCACTCCGGGCAGTACATGCCGCCGGCGCTGATACCGGCAAGAATGGTCGCAAACTCCCGCTCCGTGCAGCGGGCTATTTCCGGATACCCTTCGTCATCAACACGTACAAACCAGAAGACCAGCTTTTTGTTTCCGGCATCCACAAAGAAGGGAATATTCAGGTCTGCGCAGCGCTCAACGGCATCGTCAAAATTATCAAAGCGCAGAACCTCAGCTTCTTCTTCATCAAAAAAGTCATCGTCGTGAAGTTTCACAACATAGCGGGGAGCTTGCTTCTTTGAGGGGCGGGTTTTCATTTACGAGGTTTAGCTGAACGGGCCATATAACTACCTGAAAGACAATGACATTGTCTGTTTTTATAACGGTAATTTCAGGCCATGACAAGCCGCAGCCGTCAGGCTTCCTACTCGGACGATTTGTTCGTCAGCCAGTTTCAGTGAGCGAGGAGCATAGGGCAGAGTACGTGTAGCTTTGGCAATAATGGCCGCATCATGGGCATCGGTTTTTGCTTCACTGGCGAGCAAGTCGGCGATGCGTCGCATTGCCAGTCCGGGAAGGTATCCGACAAGGACTCCTTCAGAGCGGGCAACGGCTATGGGTAATGCTTTGTCAAAAAAACGGTTACCGGAACGATTAACTGCAACTGCGTGATGGGTGTCTTTACCCGCATCAATGCCAATAAAGACTTGGGCTGATTCGTAATGGCTGGATTCGGTCATTGTGTCTCCCTGCTTATATGTCCCTGTTTACACGGGTTAACCAGATAACCTCGGGGAGCCGGTATCAGAATCCACGTTACAGACGATCCCGACATGATGTCTGACCTGCCCCCACAAGACCCGGTGACATCCCCTGGACGACTGGGGGCAGTAATCATGCTGGGTCTGGCTGGCTAACCCCCCATTATAGGAGGTGCGAATAAAGTAACAGGGTTGGGTCTGCAGTAAGACATTCTCCCGGACGAGATGCTGACCTGCATTCTTTAGGTGCCTGTTTTTATGATAACTTAATGAAATTATATTTTTATTTATATTTAGCGTCCTATTTTTGCTGGCTGGTAAGTGTATTTTTCCATTTTTTATAAAAAAAACAATGTTTTTTTTGATTAATGTCATTGTTTTGTTTGTTTTTACTTGTGGCTATCCATTCTGCTATTTTGCTAAATAGCAATCTTTTTATCTGTACTTTTTTGTGTTGTTAGGTTTTTGTTCTGTTTATTTGTTTTTTTTCATTGTTTTATTTTGTTTATTTTCCTTTTTTTGGTTGTAAAGATCGTTAAATTGATGTTTTTTAGTATAAAGTGCTTTGTTATTCTTGTGGCGTGAACGGGGGGATTGGTTATTTTACCGAAGTATCCACTGAGTTCATGCGCTCTTATTGGGTAAGATGTTGCTTATATTTTTGAAGAAAATGCAGACTGAGACTTTATCTTCTGGATGTATGTCAGAGTATTATTTCTGGTTAATGGTTGAAATATCTCCGATACACAGCGAAAAGGTTATTTATGCACTCAGAGATTTTTTGGTAATGGGGTATACCCGCAAGGAGGCCTGTGAGCGTAACGAGGTTTCTCAGAGCTATTTATCTTGTGCGCTAAAGCGTTTTCAAATTATTAATCGTAATGTTGTTAAAATGGTTCGTTTTTATATAAAATCAGAGTTATCTGCGGAAGATTGATAATGTAGCAGTATTCTTAAACGTGCTTTTTCTGTTTTCTTTTATATATAAGGTTTTTGCTGATTGTGTTTTTATGATCAGGTCGCCACTTTAACCTTTTATTTTAGTTATGCGGAAATAATCATATTTATATTTTTATGCAGATTGCTGTGTTATATATATAAACATTGACTGGCGTGGTTGCGTTATTATTATTTAGCGTAATCACTCCAGTTAGTTTTAACTGGATATCTGTTTTATTCTTTTTATATATGAGGTTTTTGTGAAAATGATTAAAACTGTTATGGCTGGCGCAGTCGCAATGGCTCTGGTTTCTTTTGGTGTAAATGCTGCCCCTGCATCAAGTAATCAAGGGCAGGGTCAGGTAAACTTTAAAGGGACTGTTATTAATGCACCTTGCGGCATTGCTCCGGAATCTGCAGACCAGACGATTGATTTTGGTCAGATTTCTAAAGCACACCTGAATAATCAAGGTATTTCCCAGAAGAAAGATGTTGATATTAAGCTGGTTAACTGTGATTTATCAGAACCAGATGGTGCAAAAACAGTAACTATCACTTTCTCCGGTTCATCCTTGACGGGGGATGGTTCTGAGCTGGGGACCTCTGGTGATACCGGTACGGCTATCAAGATGTCTACAGCTACTGGCGAGTTTGTAAAATTTGATGGTGCCACTGCTGCAGGCAAGTACAACCTGAAAGCTGGCGATAATACCATGCGTTACAGCGCCTGGGTTCAGAAAGCATCAACCGCTGATAGCGTAAAAGAGGGTGACTTTGCTGCTGCAGCCAACTTCAACCTGACCTATCAATAATTTATTGTTTTTGGGACTAAAACCGGATATGCCGGGGCGTTGCCCCGGCTATTACCGCTGAGAAATAAGGAATATTGCATGATTTGGCGCATGATCCTTTCGGTAACATTTTTCTGGTGCTCAGCAATTCAGGCCTCGTTTTTCCCCTCATTACCGATGTCGGGAATGACTCAGCCGGAGTACTGGGGAGAGGAGCATGCCTGGTGGGATGGATGGGCGACGTTTAAGGGACAGGTAATAATACCGGCCTGTACGCTGGATATGGAAAACATCTGGCAGGCAATTGACATGGGGCCGGTTCGTGATTTTGTGAACAATGAAAAGAAACTCCGTTTGCGGTTACGTAATTGTGAACTGGCGGAGGCTGGTAAGCGGATTTATACGGCGAGTCTTGTCAGGATGAGTTTTGATGGTCTGCAGGGAGATACATCCGAGGAATTCCTGCTGATCGGCCAGGCAGAAGGTATCAATTTGCAGATACTGGATAACCATGGCTACCCTACCCGTGTCGGTAAAGTGATGCCACCGTTATTTCTGAACGGAAATGAAGAAGGGCTGAATTATACCCTGCGTCTCGTTCGTAATGGGCGACCGTTTAAGGCAGGGAATTATTATGCCGCATTACGTTTTAAAGTGGATTACGAATAACAGAGTCAATAAAAATAAAGTCGATAACAGACAGAAGCTTTCCTGTATTTAATTAAATATTCCGACAGGGGGAGATAATTAAATCCTGTATGCAGGAGGGGCTTTGTCTTTTTCAGGGACAGTCTGTATTAAAGGTTGTGGCTGATAATGAAAAATGGTTCTTCTTTTGCTGTTAACAGCATTACATACGCGCTGATGCTTTCCCTGGCAGGCACACCGACTTATGCCGTCGACTTTAATACAGATGTTCTGGATGCAGCAGACAGACAGAATATTGATTTTTCCCGGTTCTCCCAGGCGGGATATATCATGCCCGGGCAGTACCAGATGGAAATTATGGTGAATGACCAGGGGATTTCTCCGTCGGCATTTCCGGTGACGTTTCTGGAGCCGCCGGTTTCCGTCACAGACGGGAAGAAGGCGTTACCACAGGCCTGTCTGACGCCGGAGATGGTCAGCCGGATGGGACTGACAGAAACCTCTCAGGAAAAAGTTACGTACTGGAATGACGGGCAATGTGCGGATCTCAGCCAGTTGCCGGGGGTGGAAATACGTCCGAATCTGGCCGAAGGGATACTGTATATCAATATGCCACAGGCCTGGCTGGAGTACTCCGACGCCTCTTGGCTGCCTCCATCTCGCTGGGATAACGGTATACCGGGACTGTTGCTGGACTACAACATCAACGGCGCAGTGAACAAACCCTATAAAGGCAAGCAGTCCCGTTCGCTGAGCTATAACGGGACTGCCGGTGCCAACTTTGGTGCCTGGCGTCTGCGTGCGGATTATCAGGGGAACCTGAATCACTCTTCCGGCAGTGGGCAGGGGACAGACAGCCAGTTTACCTGGAACCGTTTCTACATGTACCGCGCCATCCCGCGCTGGCGCGCGAATCTCACTCTGGGTGAGAACTACATCAGTTCTGAGGTTTTCAGTTCCTGGCGCTATACCGGTGCCAGCCTGGAAAGTGATGACCGCATGCTGCCGCCAAAACTGCGCGGTTATGCGCCTCAGGTTTCAGGGATTGCGGATACGAATGCGCGCGTCGTGATTTCGCAGCAGGGACGCATCCTCTATGACTCCACCGTGCCGGCAGGTCCGTTCACCATTCAGGAACTGGACAGCTCCGTGCGTGGTCGTCTGGATGTTGAAGTTATCGAGCAGGACGGGCGGAAAAAAACGTTCCAGGTGGACATGGCATATGTGCCGTATCTGACCCGTCCGGGTCAGATACGTTACAAGCTGGTTTCCGGTCGTTCGCGTAATTATGAACACACCATGGAAGGGCCGGTTTTTGCTGCCGGTGAGGCATCCTGGGGTATCAGTAATAAGTGGTCACTTTACGGTGGCGGTATCGTTGCCGGGGATTACAACGCCCTGGCTGTGGGGCTGGGCCGTGACCTGAATGAGTTCGGTACGTTATCTGCTGATGTGACCCAGTCTGTGGCCCGTATTCCCGGAAAGGAAACGAAACAGGGTAAATCTTGGCGTCTGAGTTACACCAAGCGATTTGATGACGTGGATGCGGATATCGCCTTTGCGGGCTACCGCTTCTCTGAGCGCAATTACATGACGATGGACCAGTACCTCAGTGCGCGTTACCGGAATGATTTTACGGGACGGGAGAAGGAGATGTACACCGTCACGCTCAACAAGAATTTCGAGGACTGGAAGACGTCGGTCAACCTGCAGTACAGCTATCAGGCTTACTGGGACCGCCGGATATCGAACTATTACACACTGTCGGTGAACCGTTATTTCGATGCCTTCGGGTTTAAGAACATTTCCCTGGGGCTGTCTGCATCCCGTTCGAAATACCAGAACCGGGATAACGATTCGGCATTTATACGCCTGTTTGTGCCGTGGGGGAGCGGGACAGTCAGCTACAGTGGCAGTATGAGTAATAACCGCTACACCAATACGGTGGGGTACAGCGACACCCTGAATGAAGGACTGAGCAGTTACAGTCTGAACGCTGGTGTGAGCAGCGGTGGTAACCAGCCCTCACAGAGCCAGATGAGCGCGTATTACAACAACAGTAATTCACTGGCGAATCTGTCAGCCAATGTTTCTGCCGTTGAGAAAGGATATACGTCGTTTGGCATGAGTGCATCCGGTGGCGCAACGATTACTGCGAAAGGCGCGGCTCTGCATGCCGGGGGGATGAACGGAGGAACCCGGTTGCTGGTAGATACCGATGGTGTCGGGGGTGTGCCTGTTGATGGTGGGCGCGTGTCCACCAACCGCTGGGGAATTGGCGTGGTGACGGACGTGAGCAGCTATTACCGCAACACCACATCGGTGGACCTGAACAGGCTGCCGGAAGATATGGAGGCCACCCGTTCAGTGGTGGAGTCAGTCCTGACGGAAGGGGCCATTGGTTACAGGGAGTTTGAAGTCCTGAAAGGTAATCGTCTGTTTGCCGTGCTGCGTCTGGCAGATAACAGCCATCCGCCGTTTGGTGCCAGCGTGACAAACGCAAAAGGCCGTGAACTGGGGATGGTGGCAGACAGTGGTCTGGCCTGGCTGAGCGGGGTTAGTCCGGGGGAAACCCTGAATGTGGGCTGGGACGGCAGGACGCAGTGTCTGGTGGATATCCCGGAAAATCTGGACCCTGCACAGCAACTGTTGCTGCCCTGTCGTAAGGCGCAGTGACACAGACCAACTCACAGTCTGTGTTCTGCGGATATTAATGAAAGTCCTGGCCCCCTGCTGATGGGGCTGTTAGGGACAGAAAACTGAGAGAAGAAAAGATGCTGAAAATGAAACCGGCGCTGAAAAAAACGCTGATGGCGGTAGCGTGCCTGATCGCAGTACCGGCAGCCCAGGCTGCCATCTCTTTGGACCGTACGCGTGCGATTTTTAACGGTGGTGAGAAATCGATGACGTTGAATGTGACTAATGACAACAAACAGCTTCCGTACCTGGCCCAGGCCTGGGTAGAGAATGAGAGGCAGGAAAAAATCACTACCGGACCGATTGTGGTCACTCCGCCGGTGCAGCGTCTTGAGCCGGGAGCGAAAAGTATGCTCCGTCTGGCCAGCACTCCGGATATCAGCAAACTGCCACAGGACAGGGAGTCTCTGTTCTATTTCAATCTTCGTGAAATTCCTCCGAAGAGTGATAAGGCGAATGTACTGCAGATAGCCCTGCAGACCAAAATCAAACTGTTTTATCGCCCGAAGGCCATTGAGGCGAAACCTAATGCGGTCTGGCAGGACCAGTTGGTACTGAACAAAATCAGTGGGGGATACCGGATTGAAAACCCGACGCCGTATTACGTGACGGTGATTGGTATTGGCGGCAGTGAGAAACAGGCAAAGGAAGGCGAGTTTGATGCTGTAATGCTGGCACCGAAATCCACGCAGATGGTGAAGTCAGGGACATACAGTACGCCGTACCTGAGCTACATCAACGACTACGGCGGACGTCCGGTTCTGCAGTTCAGCTGCAGTGGAGACCGTTGTACAGCGACGAAAAAATAAACGCACAGTAACAGGTTTAACCAGAAGTGCCGGAGATGAACTGGTCATTCGGGATAAAGTCTTTATGACAGATAAGCCCGTCGCCAGTGTAATGGACGTACCGGGATGCTGACAGTTAGCGGCGTCCTGTTGTCATCTCCGTGTACACCGAAGACAAATTGAAGTGGCGCGGTCATTACCGGAGCGAAAGGATGGCTCCATAACAACACCTTATTGTATTTGCGACTGGATTATGAACAGAAGGAGAGGCAATGAAAGGCGTACTCTGTGGATTATTCAGTGCCTTGTTGTCAGTGATATTCCTGCCGGTATCCGGATTTTCCTCGGAGCTTGGCTTTAAAGGTAATTTATTGGATCGCCCCTGTCAGATAGATCCCGCAGAGACATCCCGGGAAGTGACCTTTATGGATACGGCAGCACGTCTTTATTACAGTTGGCCGGGAAAAAGTTATGAAGAGAAGTTCCGTGTGAAGTTGATTAACTGCCATGCCAGTACCATGGGGAAATTTGTGAAACTGACCTTCAGTGGCACTGAAGAAACTGCACTTCCTGGTTATCTGCAGGTTACGGGGGGAAACAGGGGGCGGCTGGGCATTGGCATTATTGACACTGACGGCAGCAGTTTGCTGAAACTCAATCAGGTTCATAACCATGGACAGGGAAATAAGGTGGAAACAAACAGTATTACACTGAACTTTAAAGCGTTTGTGCAGGCCACTCCGGAGGCAATCAGAAATAAAACGGTTCAGCCCGGGGATTACTCTTCGACGGTAACGTTTGGGCTTTTATACGAATAAAGAGACAGGAATACCGGTATGAAGAACATATCAGTAACCGTGCTGTCGGCAGTTTTTCTGATATCCGCGTCAGCAGTACAGGCATCGGATGTTGCCAGTAATCTCCGGTTCAGTGGGAACCTGATAATCCCTGACTGTACTGTAAATGACGGTAACCCGATAGAAACAGACTGGGGCGATGTGGAGATTCAGACACTGGGAACTGCCAGTGCGCCGTCGCATGAACAGGAACTGCGTATTTCCGTAAAGTGTCCGTACTTTCTTGGTACACCAAAAATGACCATAAAAGGAAATGCGGTAAGCGTGACAGGAAAACAGGGATTGCAGACCACAAAATATAATGAGGGGCTGCTGGTTTTTCTGCGAACAAAAACAGCCGGTAGCTGGGTTTCCTATAACAGCAGGCAGAACATACCGGATGACAGTATTACCGGAGCCGGTACGGATAAAATTCTGACCATGTATGCCGCACTGGGATATTCCGGAAAAATGGAAGATTTGACGCCGGGACCGTTCAGTGCGGGAGCAACGTTAGAAATGCGTTATGAGTAACTGATGTATATGCCAGTCAGAAAATTTTATTTATTCAGGCGTCTGCCGGGATTCTGGATAGGTTGTCTTCTGGGCCTGTTGTTCTGTCTGACGAATAATGCGCTGGCCAGTGATGATGAGAATATTCCCGGTATTCTGCGTTATGCCCGGGAGGCAGAAAGGAAGCAGACTGACGGAAAAACTCATCCGCGAACTACCGGACAGGATAGTGCATATATTGCCGGTGCAGAATTAAAACGTCGTCTTTCCCGGTATGAAGCAGAGCTCAGACAGCTTAAGAAAGAAAACAGGCAGTTACGGGAGCAGATGACGGAGATGAAAAAACTGCCCGTTGAGGATCGCAGTGGAGAAGTGGCGGAGCTTAAAGCCCGGCTACAGGCGCAGAATGAGGCTCATAAAAAAAGTTATGAAGCTCTGGCGGAAAAGGCCGAGAGCGATCGCAATCAGTTTGCAGAAGAGGTTATTGAACTGAAACAGCAACTGGCAGAGCAGGAGCAGGCAGGCAGGGAGAAGGCCAGTCTTGTCCGGCGACTGGGCAATGTGCAGACAAAGCTGGTATCCACAGAAAAGGAGAATACATCTCTTAAGTCTGCACTTGCTGAGGTGAAAGCAAAGATGGCCGGGATGCCTGTAGTGGAGATGGAACAGCTGAATTCATCAGAAAAACAACAGGCCTATGCTGCCGGTGTGATGATGGGCAGGGATATATTATCGCTGCAGGCGGCAAACGCCCTGTCAGGAATTAAAACAGACAACCGTGTTCTGCTGGCCGGTGTGTGGGATGCGCTGAATCACCGGGAGCAGATGAATGAAAATGTACTGCAGACGTCACTGTCACAGGCAGAGCAGAGTATTCATAAAGCCCGTCAGGAAACTGCCCGGAAATGGAGAAAAGCCGGCACTGAGTGGCTGAAAACCTTTAAAAAACAGAAAGGAGTACAGCAGGACAGAAGCGGTTTCTGGTACCTGACTGAACATGAGGGGGATGGCGAGCTGATTAGTGGTGACAGTACTGTTGTTGATGTGGTTGTCGTGGAGAAACTGACTGACGGTACAGTTGTTGAGGATATGGATGCACGGGGTACGGTTGTATCCCAACCTCTGGGGGACTATCCGCCATTATTTCGTTCTGCATTATTACTGCTGAGGAACCATGGAACGATAACAGTGGCAGCTCCACCAGAGCTGGCTTATGGCGATGCAGGGTATCCACCTAAAGTTCCCCCCGGGGCCACCATGGTATATACCATTCGTGTTGAGAATGTGCGTGAGGAGAAAACATCACCGGGAGAGCAGGAGCAGGAAAAAAAGCCTGAGTCGGAGAAAGCAGAAGAGGCCAGAAAATCATGATACTGAAAAAATGCAGGCTCATTGAAACAGTGGCTGCCGGGCTGTTATTTACCTCCGTACAGTCGATGGCAGTGGATGTGCCGGTTAAGATTACAGGAACAATTCTGATCCCTCCCTGTCAGGTGAATGACGGGAAAATGATAGAAGTGGAGTTTGGTGATGTTTCTGTGACAGATGTGTCCAATGAACGTAACCGTCGTAAAGTCACAGTTCCTGTTAAGTGCAGTTATGCACAGGGTACAGCGTATGTGAAAGTGACGGGTAGTCAGCTTGGCAGTAATACAAATGTGCTGGCTACAAATGTAAGTAATTTTGGTATTGCCCTTTATCAGGGGGACGGGACATCCACAAAGCTGATACTGGGTGATGGGGCGTTTAACGGGCAGGACTCAATCGGTTACCCGATACAAACAGGGCTTTCAGGTAAAGAGAGTGGGGTATTCACATTTACAGCCGTTCCTTACCGGGCGAGCAGTGGAGATATAGAGGCTGGCGCTTTTTCAGCATCAGCGAATATGAGTATCAGTTATTTTTGATGTAAGTTTATTCCTCCAGACCGGAGATGACGGATATACTCCGCAGAGTGTAAGGTTTATTATTTGGTTTCCGATGTGCAGTTTTTTCTGGAAGTTTCAGCATGCAAGGTGATTAATATTCAGCATGCGACTCTGTTATGTATTTGTTTATTTATGATTCATATTCTGGCGTCTTGTTGGTTATAGTCAGAGAAAATGTCATAAAATATATTTTTATGGCAGGGGAATAATATTTCTGGATAGAATAAAATGACAGTGAGAACAGTAACAGTATATATTGCTCTGTTATGCCCGATTCTGTTGGGCGGTTGTGTGGGCAGTACCAGAATACAACAGTTCAGACCGACAGCAGAAATAAAACAGGTGAATCGCCCGTCTGGTCTGCAGGAAGCAGTAAGCAATACTAGAAAAACGTCATTGCCAGAAAATAATCCGGTAAGTCAGGCCATTTCTCTGCCAGTATCTGTCAGTCGTCCGACAGAAGTGTCGAGGGAGGTTGAGAGAATGGAGCGATGTAGACGTGAACTGGAGGCGTTGAAGAAAATTAATCCGGATGTTTATGCCAGGCGTAGGGTTGAATTTGAGCGGTTGATATCAGGTGCATCCATTTATAATGGTGTCAGAAGTGATGTGGGTGGTCATATTCGAAACACTGTGGATGCTTTTTATCGTTATAAATCAGATAAGTTATGTGCTGATATAGCCAGTGATGTATTGAATGGATTGACCAGATAATACTTGGAGGTGAAATTGAATAAACAAAAGATTTTTGCTGTCTTTGTATTTCTTTTGACCGTTATAAGTTCTACACGAGCAGAACAGATTTGGCATTTTTGGGTTCCTGAGTCATATGATGGAACTGCCGAGACATCTATAACAATTGATGATTCTACTCAGAAAGTACCGCTATATCTCCAAGCAACGAATCGCTATAACTCTAGGTTGGTGATGTTAGTCAATAATACTAATCTTTTACCTGGGAAAAGCTACAGGCGATATGGGAGAAGCTGGGTTCTAATACCATCAGGCTGGATTACAGACCCTGTATCTAAATTACGTTACAGGATTATATCCAGCGGGGGATTAAATCCGGGAATTAGCCCAAGTGGTTTTGAGAGCTATGTACTGGACAAAGTTGAGTTGTCCAATGGGGCCTATCAGGCGGCCTTGTATGTCGGTTATGTCAACAGTGCTTTATGGGATGAGAAGGCGTGGACTGGAGAATTAGAAATTGATAGAGGAAGCGCAGTGCCAGGAGATTTCTTGCTTAGTATTCCGGTTCGACTTGGTATTGAAACGAATATTTACACAAAAGCACAAGATGAATTAAGCCCTCCATGGGGAAATATTCCATCGGTGCAACTTCAATATCCTGCAAATGACATCATTATCAGGATGCGTGTTTTATCAAAGTGCTATTTTGATTCATCTTTAATAAATTTATCTCATGGAGTAATGACTGGGGTAGATGCCAATGGTAATCAGACAAAACCCTACAACCTAAATATTAACTGCACCCCTGGGACATCGTTATCAGTTAAATTTATAGGAGCACAGAAAATACCTGGCAAGACAGATAACTATACACTCTGTGGTGATGGAGGCATGTGCGAATTAACTTTTGATAATGGAAAATATGATGAAACAATGATTGTTAATCATACAAAGACATTATCAATAAAATCTACTTATCATCTGAATGATCCTACAAAAGTGGTTGCAGGAAACTTTGAGGGAAGTGCGGTATTGCAGATCCTGGTGAATTAGTTTCCTGATAAAGAAAAAGTAAGCACTGTTTACTGATATATAGTGGACTAACTATATGAATCTGATAGCTGAATTATGGAGTATGTAGAATGCGTAAAAGCAGACTGATTTCTCTTTTTTTGTGCATAGCGCTGTCTGGTTCGGTATATGCGCAGGACAGAGCAACATATTCGCTACTGGATAAACCTGTGTCGAGTGCCGTTCATGATAATGAAACGGTGGTTGAGTTTTTCTCTTTCTATTGTCCTCCCTGTTATGCTTTTTCTCAGGATTACGGCATTGATAAAGCTATCCGCGAAAGCCTTCCTCCAGGGAAAAAACTGGTCAAGTACCATACCGATTTTCTGGGAGAACTGGGTGAAGAGTTGACCCGGGCATGGTCAGTAGCGATGGTGCTGGGAGTGGAGGATAAAGTGGAGCCGCTGTTGTTTAACGCTGTGCAGAAAACACGGAGACTGAAATCAGCAGCTGATATCCCGGGAATTTTTATCCGGGCTGGGGTTTATCCGGGAGAATATGCATTGGCACTTGCTAGCAAGGAAGTGGCAGAGATGACGGAGAAGCAGAAACGTCTGTTCAGGGAATACGGCGTAACAGGAACACCTGCGATGTATGTCAACGGCAGATATCGTATTGAGAACAGTGCTTTTCATGCAGATAGCGTGGAGGCGTTTCGTGAAAATTATGTTGCAGCAGTAAAATCACTTCTGGTAAGCGTAAACTGATCGCCGTATGTAGCCATTAAGCCAGTATTGGTAACGTAGGTGCTCATCTTTTCAACTAGTGGGCGCCTGTTATGGAACAAAAAACATCATCCGCAGAACCCCGCAGATCATTTTCAAATGAGTTTATACTTCAAATAGTTAAACTGGTTTCACAGCCAGGAGCCTCTGTTGCCTGTATCACATGAGAACACGATATCAAAGATAATCTTCTGTTCAAATGACTCTGACTCTGGCAGAACGGAGGGTGTGTTTCGCGGCGTCTTCCTGTAACAGCCTCTTCTGACACTGGCGTTAAATTATTGCCTGTGGAGATAATGTCGGATGAAAAAAAGAACCGATGACTGCTCTTGCTCCGCCTTTATCCACTCCCTCTCAGAGTACAGTCAGTGCCAGTTCCTGTAAGGTGTAGTTCCGTTACGGTAACATGACGCTGGAAAATCCCTCACCAGAGCTGTTCACGGTGTTGAGCCGTGAAGTGTTAGCGAAGGCATCCACAGCCCCAGTATTGAGCCACGAAATACATGAAATCGGAGGTGGTGATGTTGTTAAGCGAAACTGAAACCAATAATGGACAAGTCATCATGGCGAGATGTATTTATACCTCCCCGGGCGTAGACCTGGCGCATGTGGAGAAGAGCCTGTTTAGGATTCTGTGTAAATGCCTTTTCTCAGAAGTGACCGTCCAGGCGGTCACCGAACTCGATAATAAAGCGGCTCATTGCCATTCGCCAGTCCCTTAACGGCATTGTCCATTTCTGTGA
>NZ_PTSB01000047.1:0-20907 GCF_002965125.1 Escherichia sp. MOD1-EC6162 | reverse complement strand
AAACTCTGTCCTGTCGCTGAGAAAAAATTTACTCCCGAACCCGAACATGCCGGGAATCGCCAGTCGACCTTCGGTGCGGTCGTAAATATTCTCCTGTGCATCCTTCTGTGCTGCATTGCCAAGTTGTAGCGTCAGATTCGTCCAGGTGACCGGGGCGGAGATATTATCGCCACGAACGGTCATGAGAATCCGTCCGTCTTTTCCAAAAAACAGAACCAGCTTTGTTGCTGTCTGGCTTGTTTTGTCGCCCCAGCCATTATCCAGCCAGATAATTTCTGTTATTCCGGTCGTCTCTTCCGTTTGTGTGGAAAAGGTGTAATACCGTCCCGGGTGCAGGTTGTGCGCAGTTCTGGCTACAGTCGCCATATCGCTGGCAATAATTGAACGCGCTCCGGCGTCCGTCATTCCGTAACCAAATGCACCAGGCAGCGCAACACGGCCTTCCGAGCTGTCGTAAAGGTCTGTCTGAATGTCCCTTACCGCTGCGCTTTTCAGCTCAAGCTCATTGCGCATGGTTTCCACTGTGGCCTGTGCCAGCAGTGACCGGGCTTTTTCTGACAGTGGAGACAGTGAAGCATTTCCGTCCTGATTAAAGCACAGAAGATTATCTGCCCGTTCTTCCAGATTACTGATTGCGGTTAACACGTCACTGAGTGGTTGTTTACCCGCCAGCGCGTTCATGATTGTTGTCGCAAACTCCGGGTCATTGCCCAGCGCCGCTGCCAGCTCGTTCAGTGTGTCCAGGGCTTCCGGTGACGAGTCAACCAGTGCGGCGAGCAGTTTGCGGACAAAAGCCGCATTCGCTGTTTCCAGACCGGCAGCATCATCCGGTGGTGTTGGTGTGGTTGGCGTGCCGGTGAACGCCGGGCTGTCCAGTGGCGCTTTTGTTTTCGTCTCGTCCATGACGGCTTTGACGGCTTTTGGTGTAGCTGCCAGTTCTTCGCTGTCGTTGTCTGTATCACTACAGAGTTGCACCAAACCTTTTTGCGTCGTGCTGGCGTTGGTTCCTTTCAGGTCATTGACTATCCGTTGCGCCTCGTCCTTGTGTTGTTCTGCCAGCCGCTCGCTTTTTGCTGCCGCTTCGGCGCTGGCCTTTGCCTCGCCGGTCAGCGTTGCAGCTTCACCGAGTTTATCGACCGCTTTCTGGACTATCTTATCGGCATCTTTGACCGCCTGTTCTGCCCGGGCGGCATTCTGGTTTGTTTCAGAGGCCAGCTCTTCAGCTTTCTGGACATTACCCGCAATTTCTTCTGCATCCTGCCGTATTTCCCCTGCGAGGGTTTCTGTATCCTGGCGGGCCTGTTCAGCAGCGTCCGCATGCTCTCTGGCTTTTTCTGCGCTTTGCTGCGCCTGTTGCGCCAGTTCCTCGAATTTCTTCAGGGCTTCCGGGCGCAGGTCAATATCGGTTGCCCCCAGAAAATCATTCAGCGAACCGTCTGTCGAATCTTCATAAACGCGAATGACACCGATTTCTGAAAGGCGCTGTGTGCTTTGTGTCAGGCGAACGCTGTACACACCCGGCAGAACGGGGAAGTCGTACTCCCCGCTCTGTGTGGTGACGTGGCTGAAAACACCTTTCAGAATCCCTGCGCGGTTGTGCAGGGAGGTCAGTGTAATGGTTGCGCCGCCCAGCGGTTCTCCCGTGGGCGTTTTAATCACACCTTTAAGCTGCGGCATCGGGACGCTCCGGCCAGTTGATGGAATTAAAGGAGGCTTCATCGGTAACGGTGCTTAAATCCAGCGCCTTCAGTGATTTGATATGCGCCATCCACCGCGCCAGACGGGCTTTATCGTCATCGCTGATGATTCCCAGTTCCAGCTCAGTTTTCCAGTCGGAGGTGATTTCCCTTGCTTCAGCCAGCAGGTGCTGGCGTTGCGTTTCCGCTTTCTGCTGCCAGTTAATTACGGGTTCTTTTAATACCGGATATCCGTTTTCGCCAGATACAATAATAAAACCGTCAGTCTGGCCCTGTAACAGTCTCTGATATTCTTCATCCGTGATTTCCTGTAAATCATTCGGCCACGTTCCCGCATTTTCATAATCACCCTGAAGGCCAGAATGATAAAAACCGTTTGTTGATGGGCTGAAATAAATAGTCATCATTAATACCCTATCGCTGTCCAGTACATAACGCCGTTATTCTCGCTGTTGAATGTCGCACCTGCTGCTGATAACGATTTCAGGGAAATAGAGTAATCAGCACGGGTGTATGCGTTGGTAATAGTGATGCTGGTACATGCTGACGGAAATGATATCGGAAACGTCAGCCCGGCACTGGCATTGCCGAGATACCCCCACTGAATAATCACCCCGGTGGACGTGTCCTTAAACCAGCCATTACCGGCTTTTGACGCCGTGTTTTTTTGCTGGTAACGGTTGTCACCTTCAGTTTGTGACATTCCCGCAGAAATCGTGATATCGCGGCTGCCATCAAACAGCACATTGTTAATCCTGCGGGCCGTCTGAAGGCGGGTTGCCGTTCCGGCGTTGCCGCTGATGTTGTTGATGGTGATATCCGACATCAGAGCCATGCCGTTGACCTTGCGGGTATTCGGTACGGCATTACTGGCTTTATTTACCGTGTCACGTAATGAAAGCGCATTGATAATTTCATCGGCTGTGGTTTTCCCGAGAATACCGCGCACAAACGCACTGAGCGGCGTTAATGCCATTGTGTCTTCGCCCGTAAAATACGGGAACGTATTATTCTGACCGGTTAATCCGGCAATAGCTCCGGCTGAACCACTGTTCGTAATAAACAGTTTTTTCAGCGCCGTCATAATCTGGTCGGTGGTGTTTTTATCCGGTTTGATATTTGCCTGCCGGAGAATTTCCAGCAGTTCAGACTGAATAATATTAAACCAGTCCGGCCCCGGATAGGTGGGCGGAATACCGTTCCCGCCTTCGGTGAAATAAAGCGTTGTTTTGCTTAATTCAGCCGCGACAGGTGGCATTACCGGTACACCCGTCGGGTTATCCACATGAAACATAAATTATTCTCCGGTGTAATAATATTCATATTCCGTGCCCGCCAGCCGGTAATGCTTCAGCAGGCATTCCAGCTCGCGGGTCCGTTCGCTGATTAATGGCGTCATGACGTCATCAATACAGGTAAACCGCCCGGCATCTTTATCCGGGACTTCAACTTTCAGCAGCCAGCGATACCGTGCCGGATGCAGCGGGTACATGCAGTCACGCAGGCAGTGGTGCGGCAGAACGGCCGTCACCTTAATGGTGAAGCCCAGCGCCGCCGCAGCGGCTTCAATCTGCCAGGTTGCCAGCCCGCCTTTGCGGCGGTATTTCTCCACCACGGCCCGGCGGCGGGCTTCCGTTGTGGTGGCGGCAATTCCGCATTCCGGCAGCGCCAGATATTGCTCCCACTCCGGCAACAGCTGGAGCGTGGTTTCCGGTCGCATCTCCACATGCAGACGCGAGGCGTCGTATTCAACGCGGGTCAGACGCTCTGCAAGCGCTCTTAAAAAACGGTTTAAATCCGCGTCGTTATCACGCGGCCATGCCTTACCCCGTGGCATGACCTGTTGCAGTGCGGTCAGCCATTCCGTCACGCTGTGAGCCATGTCACCTCCCCGATGGTGATAAGCTCATCCACATCACTGGTGGTGTCTTCCCCGATGTTGAGAAAGTAATCCGTAATGCCGGACGTCATACCGATGGCCGTGCGCAGCGAGGACACCGGCAGCATCTGACCGGGGGCCAGCGTTTTCTGTAATGCGGTCAGGTTTGCCCGGACGGCGTTCCTGTTCGCCTGGCTGTCCGGTGTCAGACGGATGGACAGGTCGAGCTTCTTCAGCCTGACCTGCACCGGCCAGACCTCGATGCCGCCCGGTTTACCCACCATCACGCCGGTGGCCGGGTGTTTGTGGCAGAACAGATACTGCTCCATTGTCTTCAGGTCGTCCCGTGTGGGGATAATGTCTTCACGGTCATCATAAAGCCATGCCAGCCCGACCGTGCCGGGGCCGTGCCACGCATCCCATGCCCACGCGCGGCTGACGCCCGGCACTTCACGCGCCCAGATGACGTAATCATGTAGTGCACCGCCCACCGGGGGATTGCGGCGCACATACAGCAGACGGTCCAGCAGCTCTGCGATGGATTCAATATCTGCGCCACCGGTGATGCCACTTTCAGTCACCGCGCCGGTGCTGCCCGTTCCGGGTAGCGGGGACAACAGAGTGAGCACGGCACCGGCAGCAAGATTGCCCGCCACACCGGCTTCTTCAGCCTGCACGATGACGGTGACCTCGCCGTCCTGTACCTCGCCGGATGTGAGTACCTGATACACCTGATTCGTGTCGGACTGCATCCGGGTTTCTGCCGGAATGGGGGACTGACTGGTGAAGGTCACCGGCCCGCTGGCAAAGGTGGCCTGCTTGCGGATAACCCCTTCATACGTTGCTGTTTTGATAATGGTTTCATCATCAGACGTGGTGGACGGGATTATCTGGTCCTTAATCCAGCTCTGATGGTCGTATAAATCCCGGACCTGACTGCTGAATGACACGTTCAGCGCCTGCTCAACACTGACAGGCGGCAGCTTTTGCAGGCCGAGTTCATACGCAATATCTTTTTCGCCGTCGGCAATCAGTTTGCCCAGCGTGGGGATTTCATACGGCATTAATGGTGGCCTCCCATCGGCGGGTGATTTCAATTGTGAGCGTGGTTTTGTCCGGGCGGGTTAACACCACCTGAAAGGCAATACGGTCAGGGACGATGATTCTGGCCGTGACGGTGGCGTTACGGGCGTAACCGGCCCGCAGCAGCGGTTGCATGGACAGCCGCGCGTAATCTTCCACACGCAGGCGGACATCTTCCGTCAGCTTTTCACGCTCAAGCAGCCACAGGCGGGAACCCCACGAAAAATCGCTGTACGTGTCGCCCGGCCAGCCGCGCGGGTCGCCAGAGCCGTCAGGAATGACATCATCGTCATCAGCACGGGCATCGGTGAAAAGGCAGATAAGAACCTGAGTGACCAGCCCCTCATCCAGTGAGAGGCCGTTATGGGTGACGGTGATGTCACCCCGTGAGAGCATGTTATTCCAGCGGATTCCTGTCGTCATACGGGCGGTGATGTATTCTCATTGTCGCCGTCCTTATGAATGTGTTCGATGAATGATTTACCGTTGATTCTGACATCTTCAGTAAATTCACAGGGACCGACGAATTTCATTTGTTTACCGATAATATTCAGCAATTCGTCGGCGGTGAGATTTACCGTTTTCCCTGAAAAGTTTAATTGTTCTCCTGTGATTTCAATAATTCCGCCTTTCCTTAACGTGATATGTGATTTGCCGTCCTGGTGATACAGCCGGACGTCGCCGGTGGACAAGCCTTTAGGGCGACATCGCTTATCCTCCACCGCGATGGCAACCAGCCCGTCACGCCGTCCGCCCACGGCCAGCACGATGGCTTCTGAACCTTCCGGCGGAACGGAAGTAAACCCGTAATTCTGGAAGCGTTCCACATCGTCATCAGTGGCATCTGCCAGCGTCTGGATTTGAAGATTCTGCCGCTCCAGACTGTCAGACACCATGCGGACAATGGCACGGTCAACCATCAGCCGCAGACGGCGGGTAATGGCGTTTAATCCCATGTGGCCACCGCCTTTGTTTTCTTCGTCTTCGCTTTCATTTCCGGCATATCCAGTGATTCAGGCGGAACCAGCGCCAGAACCGTCATCCGCCCCTGTGCGCCATCCGTCCAGGTCACCCCGGATATCAGCCAGGTGGTTTTCAGGTTCTGAATGCTGTCGTCGATATCGACAAGGCGGTTGGTCTGCCACAGCGGGCCGCTGTCGCCCTGTTCGCGCCAGCCTGCCACCGTGATTTCCGTCGTGCGGGATTCCCCCAGCATCCGGGCTTTGTACCATTCCCCGCGAATGCTGGCCCCGCCCACGGTCAGGCTGTCTTCATTGACCAGAATGCGCGGGCGGTAACGGTTAATTTCCGGGTCTTCGGTGATGTACTGGCGACCACCCACCATCGAGGCAGGCTGGCTGTCCCACAGTTTGCCACCGGCACTGGTGGTGCCCTTGATGATGTACTGGCTGTTACGCTCCCGCCAGCTGAAGCGCCCACGGGCAGCGAGGATATTTTTCCCCAGCACCAGTGACACACCCGCGCGAACGGAAGAGGCGCGGGTGATAATCAGGTTACCTGCGCCGTCAGACGTCAGCAGAACGCCGCGCTGTTTTGCCAGCCGGTCGAGCAGTTCAAAGCCCGTTTCACCCTGTTCCAGAACAACGGACGCAAACGCCTCCCCGGTCGGGGTTTCCGTGATGACGGTTATCCCGAACGGGCGGCAGACATCAGCCGCCACCTGTTCAAGCCGCACGCCTTTCCATTTCCCGGATGAATGCACCACAGAGCAGTCCACCAGGTCACCGGTTTTGTCGCGCCCCATGACGCGGATCTCCACGTTATCTGCGTCATAGCTGGGGATAAAATCATCAATATACCCCGTCAGCACGGTATCCGCGCCCAGCCTGACCGTGCAGGGTTGCCCCTCACGAATCACGCGCGGTGCCGCCGCTGACCAGCGGGTTGTCACACTGAGATCAAACTCACCGGCAATCGCCTTCAGGGAACGGCTGATGGACATTTCCGTCCAGCCTTCCCACAGTTTGCCGTCAACGGTAAGAATCACGGATTCCATCAGTCGGTAATCTCCACAGGTTGCGTCGGCAGAATGAATGACGGATGGCGCAGGCGGTTACGCTGCACGATTTCATCCCGTCGGCTGGTGTCACCATGCTCGCGCCATGCCAGCAATGCGGCAGATGTGGTTGTGGTCAGCGTCACCTGCCGGGTTTCCGGCAGACGGGCGGCACGCTCGCGGGCATCCGTAATCACGGCCTGCCGTAAATCGCGCAGCGTTCGCCACAATGCCCGCTGGTTATTTTCCACCGCCGCCACCGCCTGCTCATGCAGTTCAGCCGCCAGCGTGTCACCGGCAGATAATGCCGCATCACTGGTATCGAACGTCATCGAGGCCACGGCATTTGCCTGTCCCAGCAGGGTTTCCAGCACAACCACCTGGCGGAAGTCGTCAATGTTCTTCTGCAGGCTGTCAGATACCGGCTGATAATCCGGTGACAGCCCGATAGCAAAGCCTATTTCACCGTCTGCCACGCTGCCGGGCTTCACGGTGATATCTTCCGGCAGTGCGCCGGTGGCAACCTGTCGGGCACGTTCTCCGGCCCACTGGTTGCGTAATGTCGTGTAAACCGCCAGTGCTTCGGGTGGTTCCGTCACCAGATCAACCACGCCGTCGATGAACGAGGACAGCTCACTGACCAGACGCCCCGGTGTGGCAATGATGGTTCCGGCCATCTCCTTAAAATGGTTCAGCCTGTCCATCCACTGATTCAGTGCTGCCGGTAGCGTGGGCAGGTTAGCCACAAGGTTTTCCATATCGGCCAGAAAGCTGTCGGCCATCTCACCCAGCCCGTCGAGTGCGCCGAACCAGTCGCCATCTTCAATGGCGGCTTTCACCGCATCAATGCCCGTCAGCACTTCCTGCTGCGTGTTATCCGCCGCAGACGGGAACAGGCGCTCGCCTGCCTCAAACACTTCAAAAGTGACATACGCAATGCCGTCTTCCTCCGTGCTGAGGCGATGGGTGACCTTGCCAACCTGTACGGTCTGTATCCCGAACCACGGGTGGATAAGCTCGCCGGGGCCGGGGATATTGAGCGCGTCTAAAAGGGCGTTTAAATCATCCTGGAAGTTTTTACCCAGCAGCTTTGCGTTAATCTGCTGTTGCCCCGGAACGGCCCCGTTATCATCCGTCCAGGCGGTTTCACGCCGGGGATACGCACGGGGAATGGCACGACGGCCACCGGTGCCTTCCGTATCCACCAGAAAGAAGGGGACGCCGCGAAACGAGGCATCGCGCAGCCCGTCCCATTTGCCTTTGCTCGTTGTCATTACCCTTGCTCCACGCTGGTGACGCCAGCCTGCGCACTGAGTCTGACGCCGGGTTGATCCACTCTGACACTTTTCACGCGGGCGTCACCTTCCACCACCACACGGATTTCCCCCTGCAACTGCTGCGGAAGGAAAGGATAATTCTGTGTGGGTTGCATACCTGCCCACGGTCGCGGGTCGGCAATGTTCTTATCACCAAGCGAATTGAACCAGTCTGTTACCTTACGCCAGACGGATTCCAGTGCTTTCTGGTTGTCCTGGCTTTGTTGTGCGAACTCGCGCTCCCACGGGCTGGCGCTGGCATCACCGGCAACGGATTTAGTGAGACTGTGAACCTCACCCGGCAGGGCGTATTGCGTGGTCAGAAAATCGTAAAATTCCAGAGCACCGGCAATGATGCCAGCGCCTTTACCTGCCTTTCCTCCACGGTTACCCGGACCCCGAGGATTGCGGGGATTGCGCGATGAATCCGGCGCATCCGGCAGACCGCCGGTATTACCATTCATCCCGCCACTGCCCATATTAACCACATAAACCGGCATCACACCGGAGCCGAAAACATCCGTAATGCCACCGGGTATCCCTTTGCCTTTCCCTTTGGGATTCATGATGTCGTGGATGGTTTTACCGAACTGATACGTCTTTCTGATGGCGATAATGCCGCCCAGCGCGATTGCCATATATTTACCGACCTGCAACCAGTTCTGGACAGTGTTCTGGTCCACGCTGTTAATGGCATCAGCCAGATCCTGAACGGGTTTTGCCAGCTGGTTGTGGGAGAATTTTTTCCAGCTGGTTTCCAGCGCCTGCATGGCCGACGTAAAATCCTGTGCAGCATACGCAGCATCTTTCATGATGCCTTTACCATCACCGACGACTTTCATATAACGTTGCAGGTTTTCTGCACCTTTGCCTGACGTTACGCTGCTTAAAAGCATGACTGAATCCTGGTTAAAACCGGCTTCAATCAGCCTTTTATTTTGTTCTTCTGCGCCCCGGTTCCCTGATTTTCTGGCAATCTCCTGAAGCAATAGTGGAAGCGAGCGCATCCGGCCATCTTTCCCGTAAACATCAATGCCATTTGTCCGCAATGTTTTTACAACCTTAGGAAGCTGTAAATCACGGATCAGGTTTTCAACAGCGGTTGCGGCGGTATCACGGTTCCCTGTGGCATCAACGGCAGATTCAAGTGCAACCCCTACGTCCTTGACACCCTGCACACCACGTCCGCCCGCAGCGGAATACAGCGACATCGCACGGGTTGCTTTTTCTGCGATGTCTTTCAGTTCATAGGCACCTTCTTTTCCCAGCAGGTTCAGGGTATCCATTGCCTTTAAGGCTTCGTTTTCATCCTTGATGCCGAACTTCGTAAACTGAGAAAACAGCGAGCCGATGGATTCGCCTGAACTTCCGGAAGCGGCAATAGATGCCGCCATCATTTCTTTGTTTTTAACACCAAAATCAATCTCACCCGTCACGGTGCCGACTTTTTCCACTGCGCTTATCAGTTCACTGTCATCAACCTTAAATTTGATGGCGGCATCCTGAATACCATTCAGCATCTGTGCCATTTCGTCGCGCGTCTTTTCTGCGGCAATACCAATACGGGTCATCCGGCGATCCACCTGCGCAAACTCACGCATCATGGCGCTACCCGCAAAACCGGCAATCATCGCCGTGTAGCGGTTACCCAGCGTGTCAAGGCCACGCGTGGCGGCCTCCGTTGTAGCTTTGACAAGGCGCATGGCCTTCTGATGGTTCCGGGCGAACTGCGACATGTTTGCGCCGTACTGCCGGGCTTTGGCGGTCAGGTTCCCGGCAAGGTTGATCATGATTTCCGTGCTGAGACGGTTACCTGTTGCCATGCTGTTTCTCCAGTTGCTTTATCAGGCGGAACAGCTGCCGCAGGGGCAGCTGTTCCAGGTACTGAATGCTGAATCTCTGGGACAGGTTAACCAGCAGGTTCATCAGTGCCGCCGCCAGCGGCATCAGTTCGCCCCCGCGTTGCCACCTCCTCAAGCATGTCATCCAGCGCAGCGGCTTTGGTGCTGATAAGTTCAAGGTCTGCCGGGTGGAGCATTCGCAGCTGTTTCATGTCCAGCGGGCCTGGAATGCTGCCGATGGCCGCAACCTGACGGCGCATCATCTCCAGCCCCATCAGCACTTCAGAGCAGTAGGCCACCGCCTTTCCGTTCTCGCCCAGTACCACACGTTCTGCGGCCAGTTGTGCATCAATCACATCACTGGCGGTCAGTTCGCGCAGCTTCACGGTTTTATGCAGGGTTTCATCTGCCGTGCCTTTGCCGGTCAGAAGCCCGTGTTTCAGTTCAAATTCCATCGCGGCCATGTCACACCTTCACGCATTTTTCACCGATAAAGTTGGCACTGATGGTGCCGGAATCCTCGTCCAGCTCCGCCGGGTTATCCGTGGCGGAACCCGTCATCATGTAGTTCAGGCCATTGTCGCCGTAGAACATCACCGTGACGTCTTCCCAGCTGCTGATTTCAATCACGTCCATATCCGCAGCCGCCGCAATGGTCACTTTGATGGACGGCGAGGCCATCTTGCTGGAGATGCCCCAGACCTTGCCGCCGCCCATATGCTTGGTGCGGCTGAAGCCGCCCGGGTTCAGCGTGGATTTCCCCTCGGTTTTAATTTCGCGGCCATTCACGCGAATGGTCGCCATGCCAAGAATTTTTGCCATGTGGTCCCCTTAAAGCTTGAACTGAATCAGGCCTGCCAGCACACGCAGCTGGTTCACCAGATTCGGGTGGCAGATAAAGTTCAGGCGGTTTTTATCGCTGCTGTCGCGTGTCACCTGAAGCGTGTCCTTGTAATCGCTGAAGTTCTCCACAAGGCCCGCAGGAATAAGTTCGGTCTGGCAGATATCCAGCAGCTCTGCGGTGCACAGCTTCGGCGTCATCACCGGCTGCCCCGCATCCAGTGAGTCCAGCACGTCATCATCTGCCAGCTTGTGGCGCGGATAACGGTTCGTGAAACGGTTTTTGATGATGTAACGGATACGGCCCAGCGTGGCGGGGGACTGCACATCCAGGTACGACACATCCGCATCACCGTACTGGTTAACCCGGTACATGGTGATTTCACGCTCGATGCAGACGTTATCCCCGGCGTCCACCATGTGCGTGGCAATGCCGTCATGCAGCAGCAGGTTACGTTCCGGCATATCCCAGCGAACATTACGCGCAGGCGGTAGAATGCCGGTCAGGACCAGCGTCTGAAGCGGACGCGCCGGGTCAATGGCAAGGTGATACGCTGCCGTTGCGCCGTATGACGCGGCCCACATCCACGCCGGATGCGGTGACAGGTTGGTGCCGATACAGCTAATCAGCCAGTCATTGCGGGTTTCACCAAACGTGCCGGTTTCCCCGTGCGTGCCACGAAACGCCGTCCACAGCTGCGCCTCCATCATTTTGAGCGGCCCCCAGCGGTTCAGCAGTTCATCACGCAGGGTGTTCAGGCTTTTCGTGTCGGTGAACGGGGCGATGATATCGGTAAACCACTCCGGGCCGATGGCCGCAACGGCATCCGCCATTTCCGGTGTCCCGGTGCCGCCGGTAAACGCAGTAGCGGTCACCTTCACACCTGCCGGGAAGGCTTCACCGGTGTAGTAGTTCAGGCGAACGTCGGCACCGTTGCCGGTGACGCCGTGCCAGTTCACGGTCAGCTCCACGGTATCCGTGGCATCATCCTTCACCGCAGCGGCCACCTGCGTGGCAGGCTTTTTCGTCACCGCATCAGCAATGGCTTTTGCAATGTTTTCCTTCGTAGCCCCGGCGCTCACGCTCACCTGAACGGACACACCGTTAATCAGCAGTGCCACCGTTCCGGCTTCAGTCGCTGTACCCAGCACGGTCAGCGTGGCTTTTGCGGCAGCGCCTTCAGGCGCGGCAACCGGCATTGCCCAGGTTTCCGTGTACGTGTTGGCACGGCGCAGCATTTTGAGCATTTCAGCCAGCATCGACCCTTTGCCATAAAGCTGGTCTGCCTGGCTGTCACTGGTGATGCGGGTCAGTGACAGGGCGTCTGCGCTGCCGGACGATACCGCATGGCCCATGACCAGAATTTTTCGGCTTTGCGCGGATGCACCATCCAGCGCCTGTGAATTGTCGATATCGATCCAGACAAGCGGGACGCGGATATCATCAGGAATTGAACCCAGCGACATTATTTTTTCCCTCTGGTTTTGTTGCTATTTTTCGGAAGCGCGGTTATTTCCACATCTCCCTCGGCTTCACGGCGCAGCCAGTAAGCGCAGACGTCGAGACGTTCCCCTTCCGGGGATAAATGCGCGCCATCCGGTTTACGGACACGGACGTTTTCCCGCGCTGGCTTAATCAGTTTCTGTTCCATCGTCACCCCGTACATGGATCACGTCGTTAATTTCAGTGTGTTCACCGCTACGCAGCGTTGCCCCGAGGCGCAGGAAGTCCGGGAGCGCGGCGAGATCAATCTCTTCATCCAGCCGAAATTCCTGCTCCCACGTCACCGCCCACATGGTGACACCCAGCCCGTCGAGGCTGGCGGAGTAAATGTTGTCTGCCCGCACATCAGCAGCCAGGCGTTCAGCCCCCATGCCCGCTGTGGCATCCGACGACAGCAGACGTTTGATCACCTTTCCGGCCAGCACTTCACAGCGCACGTCGCGGGAGTACCCCCACGAATCCGTCGCCATGATGTAAGCCACCCAGGTAACCAGACCGGACAGCCCGCCGCGCGGGTTGATATCCCGGACACGCAGGGCAGCTACCCGGATACAGCCGGTACGACCGGACAGATAGCGCTTCACTTCTTCCGGGCTGTTGAACTGGCCGATGTGACGCTCCACCACGTCGGCCCGGTCAGGGGTTTTCCCCTGAAGTGCTGTTTTCAGCCAGGCCACAATGCGCTCTGCGGCCGCAACGGTGCTCCCCGGTGTGCGCAGTTCAGGGCGTTGTTCTGTCATGGCAGAACCTCCTTCCAGAAATGACTGATAACCTGTTGCAGCTCCTGCTGATTGGCAGAAGACAGCCCCAGAAATTCACGTTGCGGAATGTTCATCATGCGGTTATGTGCGCCGACGGTCTGCCAGACCGGATATTTCAGCGCCCGCCCGAAACACTGCGAGATAAGCCGTTTGTGGGCGCTGACCGGCACACTGCCGGAAAAGCCGTCATTCATGATGCGGGCATAATCCAGCGGTGAACCGATACGCACCACGCGGTTTTCCACGATGTACTGGATACTCTCCAGCAGATGGCCTTCACCGCGCAGCAGACTCTGGTTGCCGTGGCGGGTCTTTTTGTACCCGTCAGACCAGTCCGGCCAGCGTTCGCCACCCGGACTGGTTTTCTCATCGATGATGCGGCGGCGGGTCTGTGATTCCACCACCGCACCGATGCTTTCCAGCAGCTCTGCCTGCAATGAACCATCTGCCAGCTTTTCAACGGCACGGCGGATATCCTCCAGCCGCTGGTCACCGCTGACCTGTACAGAAATCCCCATCACAGCACCCCTTTCAGGTTGTTACGGGTGAACAGCCGGGCATTGGCACCCACCACAATGATCTTCCCGTGGTCGGTTTCTGCCGGGGTGGCATACGTCGGCAGACCCAGGTCACGGGTGCCGTTCGCCATCTCACGCAGGGTTTTAATGGCGTCGTCGTAGCGTTTCTGGATCAGCTCCGTGATTTGATTGTCACGCTCTGACAACCAGTAAAACGCCAGCGATACCGCCACGCGTTGCAGCGGGCGCGGGATTTCCGTCACTCCCAGCGGCAGCTGGTAGCGGCGGGACAGAAACGAATCAATTTCCGCTTCGGCATCACTGATGGCCTGACGGATTTTGTCTTCATCCAGTTCGTTGGTTTCCCGGTTAATCGCCATGTTCCAGACAAGATTGCCGTCCGCGCGTAACAGGTCTTCCTGCGTGATATACCCCATCAGCCTTTCTCCGCTTCCCGGACAATCAGATTCGGCTCTGCCATCAGGCGGTTGGCAACCGCAGCGGTCACCGCCACATCCTCACCGGCATGTGACCAGAAACGGCCACAGCGCCAGAACCCGTTTTCAGACACGGCCCGGACGTTCAGCCGGACAGGGGCGTCACCCTGTACAGTAACCGGGTCTTCAGCCGGACGTGGTTCATTCGCCTGACCGTCAGCCACAATAACGTCTGCCTGCGGTGCCGGGTTTTCCTGTGCTGTGCTGTTCTTTGCGGCTTTCGCGCCTTTGGTTCCTGCTTTTTCACTCATGACTCTGCCTTTTAAAAGGCAGTTAAAAGGGCATTCACAGCGCCTTTTAACTGCGGTTTACAGGTTACGCGACGGGTTATGCCGGCGTGGTGATGAACGGGCTGACCACGATGTCCACATCCTTGTACCAGATGTTGGAATCGCCGCCGTTAACCAGCATGGCGTCAATGATGCGCTTCGCCGCCGCGCGGTTTTTCGGTCCCACCACAAGGGTGGTCGGGCGGATGCCCAGCGGTTCACCGTTGGTGGTCTTCATACCCAGCAGCAGATTGCTGGCCTTCTCGTAGTTCTCCGCTGTCAGTGCCGCACGGGAACCGACGGCGGTCTGCCAGAAGCCGAAGCCCGCATTGCAGCGACCGTCCACCCCGTAAAGGAACTCGTTATTCTTGAAGGTGTGCTCGCTGTTCAGATCATCCAGGGCTTCAAACTTAAAGGCGCGTCGCGTCTGCCAGATGATGGGTTTCAGTACCTGAGAATCATCAATCAGGAACCACGGCTCTCCCTGGTCTGATGCCGGGGTGCCGACAACATTGCTGCAGGTGCCGTCGCCCAGCGGGTGGTCTTCATCAAAGAAGTTCTGACCGTCAAAACACAGGGTGTTAAACCCGGCACACAGCAGGGGGTAACACAGCTTGTCCGGGAACTCCGATGTCTGGCGGCCATAGCGTTCAGCGATAATGCTGTACTGACCAATCTGATCGTCTTCAATGTGTTCGCGTTTAACGCGGATCGAACTTTCCCAGGTTTTGTTCGCCAGGGTGTAACCATAACCGTCCAGCGTTGCCATCTGACGGGCGCTGACCCATTCCTTAATCTCCGGTAAATCTTTCATCCAGCCGTAGGTATTGGAGGCGGACGAACTCGGGATTTCAGAGGCGATGCGCTGCCACTGTGGGGTGACACCACTCAGACCACGGGTATAAGCGGCGCTCAGGCAGGTGGTCAGCGCGTGAAGGACTTCGGAAGTGACTGCTCCCATCAGTTATTCTCCTGTTTCGGTTTAGCGGCGAGGAACTCTTCCCCGGTAATACCCATGCTGCGACACATCGCCAGTTCGGCGTCGGTCAGTGTCTGCGCGGGTTTATCCTTGCCCTGGCTGGGCTTGTCGTTGTTCACCAGCGGCTGTGCACCTTTGGTGTATTCCGCAAACTGTTTGCGGCCTTCTTCCGTGCGGCAGGTGGCAAGGAACATGTCACGGTTTGCCGGGGCCACTTTTCCGGCTTCGATGGCCGCATCCACAAGCGCTTCTGCTTCCTTCTCTTCCAGTTGCTGAAGGCGTTGTTCTGCGGTTTCGGCACGGTTCAGTGCCAGATTGTGGGTTTCCACCGGTACAAACTTCGTCAGGTCAGGTGTCTGTGCGCGGTTCAGCGCCACCTGTTCGTTCTCCTGAAGTTGTTTAATGGCGGCCACGGTATCGTCCACCGTGGCAGATTCAGCCAGCCCAAGCAGGCCGGTGATTTGCACAGGTACTGTCATCGGGTTTTTCTCCGTATTCAGTGCAGGAAAATCCAGGTTAGGTTTGTTGGTCAGCCCGACGCTGGACAGGCGCGTCACCACACCGTCTGCGTCAAAGAAAAACGCCGGGCTGTAATAGCGGTAACGGCGTTCGCTCAGCATCCACCGGGCGTACTCGCTCCAGACAACACGGCCTTCAATGGTGCCGCTGTCCGTCACGCGCAGTTCTTCCACCCAGCCATACGCCGGAGCTTCATCACCGCGTTGCCCTTTAATTTCGGTGGCGTGTTCAATGTCCACCGGAATTTTGATGTCGGACGAACGGGTGACCACCTCATGCGGATTGCGGTTAATCCACGTCCGGCCATCGCGCCCGGTGAACTCACCCGCAGGAACGAGTTCAAGCCATTCAGGCAGTTGAGCGGGTGTCAGCTCAGGGATGGGTTCTGGCAGGGAAAAACACAGCGCCAGCAGTTCCGGTTGCATGTCAGTCTCCGTCGTTTGGGGTTACCGACGGTCAGTATGCGGAAGGCAGAAAAAAAGCCGGATTTACCGGCTTCACTGAAAACGGGGAAATACCCCCTTCAAAACCCCTTCAAAAACGCCACAGCATCTTCAAAAACGTCAGAATGCACATTCACGCCATCAGAATAAAAAACGCGTTTCTGATGCGTTTCAGGGGGATTTACGGCGGGAGGGTTACTCACTGTCAAAACGGGCCTGTTTTGTCGCCAGCTGGCGCGCCAGCTCCTGCTCACGGTTTATGCCGGGATTGTAGTTCCAGCCCGGATCAATCCCTTCCGGCACATCTTCCTCTTCGCCCGTGCGTTTGTTCACCCAGCGGACAGTTCTGATTTCCGGCGCTTCGGTGTGAATGGTGCCCTGTGCCGCCAGTTGCGCATATTCACCACGGCTGACCTGACGGATGGTGCATTTGCAGCCCCAGCCGTTAGGGGCGAAATGCGTCTGCCAGAACGGGTGGTCTACAGGCAGACACAGACGCGCCCATTTCACATGCTCCGCCCGGTGGTCGCGGGATGGCCCCAGCTCGTAAATCAGATACGGCATGGCCCGCTTTGTCCGTTGAATGCGTTCCCACTGGCCCGCCGCGCGGGCGGTGCGCATGTTGGTATCAAAAATCGTGCGGAGGCGGCGGTCGCTGCCCAGCTGTACGGTTCGGGTTTCGCCCGTCAGCGGATCATCCATCTCCTGTACGCCCCACCATCCGCGTTTTATCAGCAGCGGTTGCAGCGCCTCCCGGAACTCGCTGAACGTCTGCCCGCTTTGCAGGGCGTCTTCCACAAGGGCTTTCACATCCGACAACAAATCCAGTTGCAGCATTTTTGCCACGGTGAAGCTGTTCCGGTGTTCTTCCCGCCATACATCCCGGTAATCAAAACCGGGGCGCAGCTTCTTCGCCTTCAGCCACGCCAGCGCCTCTTTCGGGATGAGAGTTTCACGCATGACCGGTGTCCCCCAGCGCACGCGCCTTAAAGCACACCTCCGCCAGTTGCAGGGCAAAGTCGTCCGCGTTCAGCGTTTCCTGAAGCTCAGGCAGGCGTTTCAGAAAGTCATCAAAACTGTCGCATTCCTGCGCCAGTGTCAGCACCGGGTTCGTGAACGCCTCGCCGGTTTTCTGCCAGTCACGCAGGGCATCATCCACCATCTGTGCCAGTTCATCGGGGTGTTCCCGGTTCAGGGCGACGCGCTCGCGGTTCATCGCCACATCACCTGACATTCCGGCAGACACCGGATGCAGAACATCAGCCCCGTCGTCCGGTTCAGCCAGGCCGAACCGGTCCCGCAGCTCCGATTCCTGAACCCGCATCCCCCGGTCAATCAGCGGCACCAGAGCATCTGTCAGCGCCTTCAGATCTTCCGCTTCACTGATACGCAGAACAACACGGGGGTAGTGTTCCTGTGGCCCGTAGTTGGCCTCGATGTAGGGCCGCACCAGATATTCATTCAGCGTGTTAGCCAGCTGCCGCGCGTCCCAGCGCACAATGTCCATGCGCACCTGATTGTGCACGTCCGCCTGTGAACGCGAACTGCCGTTATCCGTGGTCATGGTCTGCCCCAGCACAGCCTTACTGATTTGCGCATCACACCATTCCGCCATTTCACGGAACAGTGCGCCGCCGTTATTCCGGCTGGCGGTTTCCTTCATTTCCAGTTGCATGGACTGCGGAATGGCACACCCGGCATCCGAGGCAATGGAAGCAATCGCATCAATCAGCACGCGGATTTGCTCCTCCGTGGCGTTGGGGCCGTATTTCCCCACCGTGACCGGAATGCCGAATTTTTCCGCAAATGCCCACCAGTCGCGCACGGTAAAGGATTTCAGCATGTACATCACCGCCACCAGACGGGCCAGACCGTTACGCAGCGGCAAACCGGATTTCAGGCGCGGCTGGTGAACAATGAATTTTCCAGGTGTCAGCGGTACACCATCCACCGGTTCATCGTCTGTCAGCAGGCGGAACTGGCGCAGCGTGGGCTTTTCGGCTTTCAGAAAACGGGGATCAACCCACTCATAATCACGGGGCACCCAGTGGTTGTTGCGGGTGTTCCACAAAATTTCACAGACCGCCACGCCTTTTCCCAGCCCGTCGAGCAGATCAAACATCAGCTCAGGGATTTGCGGTGCCTCCATCAGTGCACGGATGGCGTCCGCCAGTTGCACGTCAGCATCGTCATCACTGGCGGCCACCACCACCGGTTCGATACCCGCCACCGTCAGCTTGCGGGTGCGCAGTACCGAGGCGTAATGCAAATCGCGTTCTTCCATCTCTTCAGCAAGGATAAAAAAATCACGCGTGATGCCGTCAGTAGCATTGCGCAGAATGCCTGCCAGCCTGCCGGGGTTCAGCCCGGAGGCGACGCTGATACCCGGCGAGGCCGAACGCACACCGGCATGACGCGGACGGGCCTGTGCTTCGTTGAGCGCCTCTTTTTTCAGCGTGTCTTCCTCACCGGTTGCCGGGTTCAGCAGACGGCGAACGGCCCCGGCCAGTTGTTTCAGGTTCACAGTAAACCTCCCTCATTTTTCAGGCCGCGTGTCAGCTTCATCTGGCGGCGCGCGTTGCGTTCTTCCGGTTTCGCCGGGCGGTTCAGGCGGTGCAGCTCATAACGGTGGCAGTCATCCTTGCTGGCAAGGAAGCCCAGGAAAATGGCCACCGCGGCGTCGCCGTGACGCTTGCGGCCATCGCTGCCTTTAGTACGGGCATCATCAATGCCGGGAATGCCACGCAGTAACTGAATGGCCCCGAGGTCATTGATCACGTCTTCATGCTTCGGAAGGATCAGCTCATCATCTTCAAACGCCGCACGGAAACGGGGCATGTTTTCGCGGTAGAACGCCACGGACAGCATCACCTGTTCCACTTCATCGCCGTACCGCTCCGCCGCCTGTTCTGCCAGATACTGACCATTCCCCCGCGCATCCATTTTGATGCCGTCACGACGGGGCAGACGATCGCAAAGCCAGAACAGCACCTGCTCCTGCTGTTTAAACGGCACATTGCCAAGCTCAACCAGGAACGGCACCTCGCGGGTGGTGTCATCGTTCACCGTCACAGGGGCCAGTACGGTCAGGTCACCCGAACGCGCAAAGTCTTCCCCCAGACAGTGGCGCAGGTTCTTCGGGAGTTTTTCCAGCTCGGGGCGCACCACTGTTTCCAGCCATTCCCGGATATCTGCCCGGCGCTGACTTTCCGTCAGTGCGTTAAATTCCGGTGTGCCGGTAAAGCGCAACACTTTTCCGGTGCCACGGGCCGCACGTTCACGCAGTGAGCGGGGGATATACGTGCCGCCGCCGTTTTTCGGGACGCAGTAATATTCCTCCAGTGCGTCTTCGCGGGTGGCGGTATTTCGTAGCAGGCCTTCTTTCCATTCCGCCTCGGCTTCCGGTGACCACACCATGCCGCGCACCTGACAGATACGCCGGTACAGCCCGTCATTGCAGGCGTCGTCCAGCGTGATGGTGTGAATGCTGTAATCTTTTTTGCCCGCGCGGCTTTCCTGAATAAGCTGATTAAACAGGTTGTCCACGCCGTCATGGGTGGAAATAAGGCGAATTTTGCCGCCCCATGTTTTCAGCGGCAGCACCGCCTTCAGCAGCTCGTCCAGTTTTTCATGGAACGCGGCCTCGTCGATGGTGACATTCCCCTGCATCCCGCGAATGTTGCTCGGGTTGCTGGACAGTGCCTTGACCTTAAAACCGCTGGCGAAGTACACGACGAACGTCAGAATGTCCTTGTCTTCGTCGGTGATCACTTCCTCGCAGATTTCTTCCGCTGCCGCATTAAACGCTTTCGCCCACATCGCCACGGCGTCGATAAATTCGCGGGCCATCTCCTTATTCGAACCGATATAAAAGTGATCGCGCCCGCCGTCTTCCTTCTTCAGTGATGCCGTCAGTGCCGCATCCGCAGCTTCCGCCCAGGTTAAACCGGTACGGCGGGATTTCTCGGCGATTTTCAGGTCGGCATCATCCGCCACCCAGCGTTTCTGATACGGCAGCAGAACATCATATTCACTGAACGTGTCCATTTGTGTCATGCGCTAATCCCCAGAATTTCACGTTTGATGGTGTCAGCCGCACCACCTGACAGACCGCCCGTTCTGACCAGTTCTTCGGTTTTCTCTGCCATCTCCTGCGCAAACGCATCGCGGATCGCTTTCTCGCGTTTATGGCTGGTCATGGCTGCCGCTTCCAGACGCTGGGCGACCAGCGCCAGTTGCCCCAGCGCCTTCGGTGCAACGGGCTTGTCGTCTTCTGCCATCGACATGGACGTTTCAAAGGCCAGCGTTTTTACAAACTCCATCAGCAGCTTGCCGACGTCTGACGTCGGCGCGGAACCCAGCTTTGCCGCCCAGACTTCGGCCATTTCGCGGGAGGCGCGGATTTTTGCCCCGACTTTTTCCATGCGGATGGCGTAGCGGTTTAAGCCCGTCCGGCTTAACTGCATCTCTTCCGGCAGGTTGTGTTCGTCAATCAGGGCGTTGATGGCTTCGCGGATTTCTTCCTGCGTGTGCCGCTTTTCCCGCAGCATCTGATGCAACTGCTCCCGGATGCTGTCCGGGAGTAAATCCACTTTGGAAAGACGACCACGGGTGGGACGTTGTTCATTTTCCATGTGTGCGCTCCTGTTGCTCACTACGCTGTAAACTTTCGTATGCAGATTTCAGTGCGCCGTTCTGGATTTCCCGCCATGTCAGGTTGTGCGCCAGACGGCGGAGTTCATCA
>NZ_PTSB01000046.1:0-21619 GCF_002965125.1 Escherichia sp. MOD1-EC6162 | reverse complement strand
TACAGACAAGCCTGGAAAGTGGAACATAAATTGTCTGATATTCTACTGTTGACTATTTGTGCCGTTATTTCTGGTGCAGAAGGTTGGGAAGATATAGAGGATTTCGGGGAAACACATCTCGATTTTTGAAGCAATATGGTGAGTTTGAAAATGGTATTCCTGTTCACGATACTATTGCCAGAGTTGTATCCTGTATCAGTCCTGTAAAATTTCATGAGTGCTTTATTAACTGGATGCGTGACTGCCATTCTTCAGATGATAAAGACGTCATCGCAATTGATGGAAAAACGCTCCGGCACTCTTATGACAAGAGTCGGCGCAAGGGAGCGATTCATGTCATTAGTGCGTTCTCAATAATGCACAGTCTGGTCATCGGACAGATCAAGACGGATGAGAAATCCAATGAGATCACAGCTATCCATGGACTTCTTAACATGTTGGATATTAAAGGGAAAATTATCACAACTGATGCGATTGGGTGCCAGAAAGATATTGCAGAGAAGATACAAAAACAGGGAGGTGATTATTTATTCGCTGTAAAAGGAAATCAGGGGCGGCTTAATAAAGCCTTTGAGGAAAAGGGAGCGTAATCTGACTTGTCTCCCAAAGCTTACAAAGCCCACCGGTTCCGCCCGCTTTCTTTCGCCCGGTACAGCGCAGCATCGGCATCTGCAACTATTTGTTCAGTCGTTTTGGCGGGAGCAGAACAGGTGATCCCCTGGCTAACCGTAACAAACGCACTTACAGAAGATGCCTGATGGGCAATCGCTGCTAGTTTAAGTTCTTGCTTAATTCTGGCTGCTATCTTTTCGGCTTCCTGCAAGCAGGTATTAAAAAGAATAATGGCAAACTCTTCGCCACCATAACGAGCGACTATATCTTCGGGCTGGCGAATTGCGCGTTGCAGTACATCGGCAACTTGTATCAAACAACGATCGCCCGCTGGGTGTCCGTAAGTGTCGTTGTAGCGTTTAAAAAAATCGACATCCAGCATAATTAGGGCAAATGAGGCCTCTTGTTCTACTGCATCACCTAAAATACTATCCAGCGCCCGTCGGTTTGCCACTCCCGTTAAGGGATCGCGATGAGCCAATGCGTCGAGGCGATTAATTAGCAGGTTGTTGTATCTGTTTTGTTGCCATGCTTCTTCAAACCAACGTAATAAAATAAAACGTCCACCATAGAGAGCGAGAGAAAAAAGGCACCAGATAACAACGAAATGAATATTTAAATGATGATTGAGCATAAGACTGGCTAACGGAATGGTAAACCATAAGGGAATGATAAATGCGAGTAGTGATGGAGTATGAAAATACAATGCAACAATGGCGCTAAGCATTAATAATACACATAGCGGATAAGCAAAAGGTAGCGTCCAGTGTGCAATAAAATAAAAGCAACACCATGACCATAACAGGCTTAGAACGAACAATAACCGCTGAATATACAGTACGTTTTTGCGGGGGGTGACCAATAAAAGGCCACTGATCAGCAGAATGCCAAATGATGAAATATCAATAGTATGTACAAGGTTTTCCTCATTAAACCATGAAGTCATATCCTCATTGAATAAAATGCTTCGCAGCAAAATCATCGATGAAAAACCGATGTTAATCAAGGCAAACCACGGCAGGCTAATCGACATTCCACGAATAACCATATCCTGTCGTTTTTTCCACGAATAATGAGAGTGTTTTCTTTTATCAAAAATCATTTCTTATAACCAGAAAAGGGCAGGAAGCCTGCCCAATTTATGCTGAACTTATGGCGTCACAATATTGAACCAGAATTCAAAATTATCCATATAGCCTAACATTTCGTTGAGTTTCTCTGCATTGCCACTGATTTTGACTTCGCCTTTATCTATCGCTTCTTTCAATGTCTCTTCCTTCAGAACGATTTTATTCAAGACATCGCGGGAGAGAGTGATTGTCGCGTCAGCATCAGATGCTTGCGTACCTGCAGTGTGATTGAGCACACCATTTTCAAGCTCTACTTTATAAGTGCCGCCATCTTCACCGAAATCAAAATTCAATACAGCTTTAGCGTCTGCTGCTTTCTCGCCATTAATGTGCACCGCAAGATAATCAAAGAACATTTCCGGCGTCATTGCGCGTACAGTGTCAGGGCTGGCAGTATTTGGCGTTGGCAGTTTTTGCACGCCGTTACGTAATTCCTGTGCGCCAGTAAGATAGAAATTACGCCACGGCCCGGATTCTGCCTGGTAGCCTAACTGTTCAAGCGCATCGGCTTCCAGATTTCTCGCAGCCTGGTTATTTGGATCGGCAAACACCACCTTGCTGACAACCTGGGCAACCCAGCGGAAATTACCCTGGTCATAATCCTGTTTGGCTTTTTGTAAAATGGCATCAGCACCGCCCATATATTCGACAAATTTCTTCGCAGCGTCTTCTGGCGGCAATTCATCAAGCGTTGCCGGGTTACCATCAAACCAACCGAGATAAAGCACATAAGTTGCTTTCACATCATGACTCACCGAACCGTAATACCCGCGATTCGCCCAGGTGTTAGCAAGCGAGGAGGGTAATTTAAAGTTTGCGGCGATCTCATCGCGGGTCTGCCCCTGATTTGCCATGCGCAGCGTTTGATCGTTGATGTAACGATACAAATCGCGTTGGGTTTTTAGCAGTTTAACGACGTTGTCATTGCCCCAGGTTGGCCAGTGATGCTGAGCGAGAATTATCTCCGCTTTATCCCCCCACAAATTGAGTGCCTCGTTGATGTATTTGGACCAGGGAAGAGGTTGACGAATTTTGGCACCACGCAGTGAATAGGTGTTGTGGAGGGTGTGCGTGACATCTTCTGCAGTTTCGATCAGTTTCTTTTCTTCGATAAACCACAACATTTCAGAAGGTGCTTCGGAACCGGGCGCCATCAGAAAATCGTAGGTCAACCCATCGATCGTCTCTTTTTGCCCGGTTTTGGTGATGTAGTTGGTAGGGGCAATCAATGTAACTGTTCCTGCTGACGTTGTTGTTCCCAGCCCGGCTCCAACCTGGCCTTTAGCATCAGGTTTCAATAAGTTGCCGTACATATAACTGGCTCTTCGGCTCATCACATTGCCAGCCATAATATTTTCTGAAACGGCCTCCTCTAAAAAACCGGCTGGTGCATAAATTTTTGTTTTACCTGATTTAACGTCAGCTTCATCAACCACGCCGCGAACGCCACCGTAGTGATCGACATGGCTGTGCGTGTAGATAACTGCCACTACCGGTTTTTGACCACGATTTTTGTAATAAAGATCCATACCCACTTTGGCTGTTTCTGCAGAAACCAGTGGGTCAACGACGGTAATACCTTCTTTACCTTCGATGATGGTCATATTTGATAAATCGAGATTGCGAATTTGATAGACGCCGTCGGTTACTTCAAATAAACCACTGATATTTATCAGTTGCGCCTGACGCCATAAACTTGGGTTAACCGTATCAGGTGCTTTATCGCCTTCTTTTATAAAAGTATATTGCTGTGGATTCCAGATGACGTTCCCTTGTTCACCCTTAATCACCTCCTGAGGTATGGGGGCAATGAATCCTTTATGAGCATCAGTGAAATCGGTGTTATCGGAAAAGGGTAATTGACTATAAAGCGCATTATTCGCTTGTTGGGTGGCTGAGGTGGCCTCTTTTGGTGCTTCCGCGGCAATGAGAGGAAGTGAACTGGTGGTGAATAATCCCATGACTAGCAGACTTTTAGCAATATGATTAAGCTGCATCGCAAGTGTCTCCAGAAAGACTTTATAAAAGAAAGGATATTCCGAGCGAAAATTCTTAGTGAGGGCAAGAATAACTATAATTGGCATTAATAAATCAGCAAGCTGGATGTCGTGAATTTTCTTAATATGATAAGAAATAAAGAATAGATTCTGTATATTACAAGACAGGTGTTTATTATTGTGGAAGCTAATAGTATATGTGCGTTATTAAAATGGCGACGTAAATATCGCTATCTCTTTGCACATCATTTCGCATCAAAGAACACATGACGTTTTCGGCTTGTGCTAATTTTGCTGGCAGTCTTTAAAAAGGAGCATAACAATGCCACATATTGATATTAAGTGTTTTCCCCGTGAACTGGACGAGCAACAAAAAGCGGAACTGGCCGCGGAGATTACCGACGTCATTATTCGCCATCTGAACAGTAAAGAGAGTTCGATCAGCATCGCACTACAGCAGATCCAACCGGAAGCATGGCAAGCTGTCTGGGACAGCGAAATCGCGCCCCAGATGGCGACATTGATCAAAAAACCGGGTTACAGCATGTAGCGCGCTATCCTGCCGTGACGCGTTTACCGCTGGTAACGAAAGTGCCAGCGCCTAAATGGTGAAGGGTGTTGAGTTTATCATCATCAAATTGCCAGCGACCTTCGACAAATACCCGCGCGTCTGCCGCTGCCGACACAACTTCGCCAAATAGAGTATCGTATTTTTCTTGCGCAGAAGTCGCGGGCAGCAGGCGGCATTCCATCCACGCCAGACATTTCTCTTCGACCAACGGTAAACCCAGCACCGGACCTTTCACGACAGGAATGCCGTAACAGTTAAACTTATCTTCATCGCGCCCTGAAACGCTACCTACCGCCCAGGTCCAGTTAGTTGCCACTACGCCGGGGATCACAATGCCAAACATGCCGCTACGTTCTATCAACTCCCGTGACCAGGTGGATTTATCCACCACAATTGCCACCCGCGGCGGCTCAAATTCTACAGGCATCGACCAGGCTGCGGCCATTACGTTTCGTAACTGGGACAGTTTATCGTGACTGGTAATCAAAATAGTCGGGCCGTGGTTTAACAGACGGCTGGCATGATGCAACTCGACGGGAATAAATCGGCTCACGGTATCGCCTCGCTATGAAGGGGGTTTTAAAAGCGTAGCTCGTAACGCAATAAGCAACGAAATTAACGGGATTGGCGATTTACGAACGTGATGGATGTCCACGAACGCACAAAATAGCCGGTGCTACGTCTAATCCAGGTTATAAGTTGATAAAACCACTTAGGGAAACGCCTGATGACGCCCATTCTGAATCACTATTTTGCCCGCATTAACTGGTCGGGAGCCGCTGCGGTCAACATCGACACGCTGCGCGCATTACACCTGAAACACAATTGCACCATTCCGTTTGAAAACCTCGACGTCTTGCTGCCGAGGGAAATGCAGTTGGATGATCAATCGCTGGAAGATAAGCTGGTCATCGCCCGTCGTGGTGGTTACTGCTTTGAGCAGAATGGCGTGTTTGAGCGGGTGTTACGCGAGTTAGGTTTCAACGTTCGTAGTCTGTTAGGACGCGTGGTGTTATCTAATCCACCATCGTTGCCGCCGCGCACGCACCGTTTGCTGTTGGTGGAGCTGGAAGATGAACGCTGGATTGCCGATGTCGGTTTTGGTGGGCAGACGTTAACCGCGCCGATTCGTTTAGTGCCTGACATCGTGCAAGCCACGCCGCACGGAGAGTATCGCCTGCGACAGGAAAATGACGACTGGATTTTGCAGTTTAATCATCATCAGCACTGGCAGTCGATGTACCGTTTTGATCTCTGTGAACAGCAGCAAAGCGATTATGTGATGGGCAACTTCTGGTCGGCGCACTGGCCGCAATCGCATTTTCGCCATCATTTGCTGATGTGCCGTCATTTGCCAGATGGCGGCAAGCTGACGTTGACCAATTTCCATTTTACCCGTTATGAAAATGGTCACGTAGCAGAGCAGCAGAATTTGCCAGATGTAGCGTCGTTATATGCCGTGATGCAGGAGCAGTTTGGTCTGGGCGTGGATGATGCAAAACATGGTTTCACTGAGGATGAGCTGGCGCAGGTGATGGCAGCATTTGATACGCATCCGGAGGCAGGTAAATAGTTTGTGTCAGAGTGCCGGATGCGGCGCAAACGTCTTATCCGGCCTACATTAGCCAACAGATTCAATAAATTATGATGCGGTTGTAGGCCTGATAAGCGAAGCACATCAGGCAATTTGTTTTTCTGCCATTTATGGCAACGGTTTTAAAGATCAATTGCCCACTCGGCATGAAATAAAATCACCGCCGTACCAGAAATAGTCACTTTCTCCGGCTGGTTATCGCGAATTGTCACCGTCACATCAATCACTCCATCACGACCCAATGCGCGCCCCTGATGGCCTTTAACACGCAATACATTGCCATCGTGGGGTAACACGTTGTGATGCACCAGCCATGCGCCCATCGGGCCGTTGGCATTGCCGGTAACCGGATCTTCCACAATGCCAATTGCAGGCGAGAACATGCGTCCATCGGTTTCATTTTTACCAGGGCGGATCTGGAAGGGGAAAAAACCATTACAGCCAATCTGTTTACTGATGGCAGTCAGCGCAGCAAGGTCTGGTGAAAGGGCATCGATATCCACTTCCGGCTTCAACGGGATCATCACTTTTGAGTGTCCGGTAGTCGCCACCTGGATCGGCAAACCGGGCAGAATGTCGTCTTCAGTGAGATGAAGCGCGTTGATAATCGCCGCACGTGTTTCGCCTTCCAGCGGTGGCTCAAAGCCAGGGGAACCTTGTTCCAGCGAAATACGATAATCATCGTTATGTTTTTCGATAGTCACGCGGTGCTTTCCCGCCAGTGACGTTTGCCAGACGGTGCAATTCCCCAAACCTGATACCTTCGAACGCACATAGTGCGCCGCCACGGTCGCGTGACCGCAAATCGGCACTTCAACCGTTGGCGTAAAGTAGCGAATGCGCACATCGCTGTCGTCGCTGTGCAGCAGAAAAGCGGTTTCAGAATGGCCTAATTCGCGGGCGATAAGCTGCATTTGCGCTTCGCTGAGATCATCGGCAGGGAAAACAACACCGGCAGAATTGCCGCGAAACGGTTGAGAGGTAAAAGCATCGACGTGGTAAACCTGCGGTTTCATTAACGTTCTCCTGTGGCTGGAGAACTAGCATAGCCTGCAAGTGGCCGGAGAGCGAAGGGCTAATCCGGCCAACGTGAGAATCAACGCCGCGAGCGCACAATCTGATACCGACGGGTAAAGTACTCAAACGGCGCACTCCACACATGCACCAGTCGGGTGAACGGGAAGAGCAGGAAGATGGTCATTCCTAACACCAGATGAACGCGGAAGATATAAGCCACACCATCAAGATGCGTCGATGCACCGCCCTGGAAAGTGACGATGCTTTGCGCCCAGCCCACCAGCTTCATCATTTCGCTGCCGTCCGGATGTTGTGCTGAAAAGGGAATGGTGGTTAACCCCAGAATACACTGAATTAACAAAATGGCGAGGATCAGGATATCCGCACCAGAAGACGTCGCCCTGATACGCGGATTCGTTAAACGGCGTACCAGCAACCCCGCTCCGCCAATCAGTGTCAGCACACCGCAAATACCACCGAGGATCATCGCCATCTGCTGTTTTACCGCCACTGGCAGAAACCATGCGTACATCCAGTGTGGCGTTAGCATGCCAAACAAATGGCCGAAGAAGATCCCCAGAATGCCGATATGGAACAAGTTCGACCACAGCACCATTCCACGTTTATCCAACATCTGGCTGGAGGAGGCACGCCAGGTGTACTGTCCGTAATCGTAGCGCAGCCAGCTTCCGAGGATAAAAACCGTGCCACACAAGTACGGGTAGATATCGTAAAAAAAGACGTTCAGATACTGAATCATTTCCCACCTCCCGCACTGATGTCGACATACTGCGGTGCGACATCCTGGCTAAAGCGTCGCTGATATTGATTAAGCGGCGAGCTGTCACACGCCGTGGCGTTATCTTCAATAAACTTCACCTGTTCCTCTTCCCACACTGCATCCAGCGCCTGACGGGTGTCGTCGCGCTCCTCGCTGCGTATCTGTTTTGTGACACTGTCACTTGAAAGAGTGCTTCCCGCCAGATGCAGCAGGGCGTCAAACAACGGATACCACGGTGCCTCGCGTTGTTTTAAGCGTCCGCCAAGCAGGGCGAGGATTGGCGCAACGTTGAGCAAACCTTCTTTAGCCTGGTCATCCGGCAGCACACTTAAATACTCCAGATACAGCGGCAGATAATCAGGCAGCTCGCGACAATTTAGTTGCAGGTCGACTTTTTCATACTCCGCCAGCAGATCTACCATTGCCTGACCGCGATCGCGGGACTCGGCATGAACATGTTCGAATAGCAGCAGCGAAGTGGTACGTCCACGGTCAAACACTTCACACCATTCAGCCTGTTTATCCAACAGCGGTGCATTGAGCAGGTCGCAGGTGAAATCGGTGAGCATCGGCGCGTTACGGCGAATCAGCGCCAGTGCGTCGTCTTTGTTCTCCCATAGCAGCTCGTCCGGATACTCCATCAACAAGCCGATCACTTTGAGGATTTGCATTATTCCCCCTCCGCTTTATTGCGTACTTCGGTAATGTCGATGGCATCGATCCGGCTACTGTTGAACAGGTTGAATTTGGTATCAGAGCCGTGGCAACCGTCGCCAAAGGTAAAGCCACAGCCGTTACGCTCTCCAAACGCATCACCCGCCATTTCCCGATGACTGGTTGGGATGACAAACCGATCTTCATAGTTGGCGATAGCGAGATAGCGATACATATCTTCGACCTGGGCGACGCTCAAACCCACTTCGTCAATTGCGCGGGTATCAGTTACGCCTTCTACGGTTTGCGAACGCATATAGTGGCGCATCGCCATCATCCGTTTCAGTGCCCGTAGTACAGGGCCGGTATCACCCGCACTTAACATATTGGCGAGGTATTGCACCGGAATACGCAGGCTTTCGATGGCCGGCAGCACGCCTTCGCTTTTGGGCAGTCCGCCCGCGTCGGCGTAAGACTGAATGGGTGACAGCGGTGGCACATACCAGACCATCGGCAGGGTGCGATATTCAGGGTGCAGCGGCAGCGCCAGTTTCCAGTCCATTGCCATTTTGTAAACCGGCGAACGCTGGGCGGCGTCAATCACGTTGTGTGGGATACCTTGCTTCAGGGCTTCTTCGATCACCGAGGGATCGTGCGGATCGAGGAACACTTCGCACTGGCGCTCATAGAGATCAACTTCACGTTCCGTGCTCGCCGCTTCTTCGATGCGGTCGGCGTCGTAGAGCAGCACACCAAGATATCGAATGCGACCTACGCAGGTCTCGGAGCAGACCGTTGGCTGTCCGGACTCAATTCGCGGATAACAGAAGATGCATTTTTCTGACTTGCCGCTTTTCCAGTTAAAGTAGATTTTTTTGTACGGACAACCGCTGATGCATAAGCGCCAGCCACGACATTTGTCCTGGTCGATCAGCACAATGCCGTCTTCTTCGCGTTTATAGATAGCGCCGCTGGGGCAGGTCGCCACACAGCTTGGGTTAAGGCAGTGTTCGCACAAGCGCGGCAAATACATCATGAAGGTATTTTCAAACTGACCGTACATCTCCTTTTGCATGGCGTCGAAGTTGCGGTCGCGGGCGCGTTTTTCGAACTCTCCGCCCAGCAGTTCTTCCCAGTTTGGCCCCCAGATCACTTTGTCCATCCGTTTGCCGTCGATCAGCGAACGTGGACGCGCAGTGGGAATGTGTTTACCTTCCGGCGCGCTATGCAAATGTTCATAGTCGAAGGTAAAAGGTTCGTAGTAGTCGTCGATCTGCGGTATCACCGGATTGGCAAAGATTTTGGTTATCACGCCCATTTTGCTGCCCAGCCGCGGGCGGATCTTGCCATTGACATCGCGAACCCAGCCGCCTTGCCACTCTTCCTGATCTTCCCAGTTTTTCGGGTAACCAATGCCCGGTTTGGTTTCGACGTTATTAAACCACGCGTACTCCATACCTTCGCGTCCAGTCCAGACGTTTTTACAGGTCACCGAACAGGTGTGACAGCCGATACATTTATCGAGGTTAAGCACCATGCCGACTTGCGAACGTATTTTCATTTTTTCGCCTCCTGTACCTGATCGAGACCTTCATCATCCAGCCAGTTCACGTTCTTCATCTTGCGGATCATGATGAACTCGTCGCGGTTCGAGCCGACGGTGCCGTAGTAGTTAAAGCCCCAGGCCAGTTGCGCGTAACCGCCAATCATATGCGTTGGTTTCGGACAAACGCGGGTGACCGAGTTGTGAATACCGCCGCGCATTCCGGTCACTTCCGAGCCGGGGATATTCATAATCCGTTCCTGAGCGTGATACATCATGGTCATGCCCGGCGGTACACGCTGGCTGACTACCGCGCGGGCAGTCAGCGCACCGTTGGCGTTAAAGACCTCCACCCAGTCGTTATCAACAATAGTCAGTTCACGGGCATCGATTTCGCTGATCCAGACAATCGGTCCACCGCGTGAGAGCGTCAGCATCAACAGGTTTTCACTATAAGTGGAGTGAATGCCCCATTTCTGATGCGGTGTCAGGAAGTTAAGGGCTTTTTCCGGAAAGCCGTTTGGTGGGATCTGGCGCATTTCGCTAACGCTACGGGTGTCGATAGGTGGGCGATAAGCCACCAGACTTTCGCCAAAGGCACGCATCCACGGGTGATCCTGATAGAGCTGCTGACGGCCAGACAACGTGCGCCACGGAATTAACTCGTGAACGTTGGTGTATCCCGCATTGTAGGAGACGTGATCGCTTTCTAGGCCAGACCAGGTCGGGCTGGAGATGATTTTACGCGGCTGCGCCTGAATATCGCGGAAGCGAATCTTTTCATCTTCTTTATGCCGCGCCAGATGAGTATGTTCGCGTCCGGTGATCTCACCCAGCGCCTGCCAGGCTTTTACCGCAACATGGCCGTTGGTTTCCGGTGCCAGCGCCAGAATCACTTCCGATGCATCAATGGCGGTATCAATCAGCGGACGCCCCTGAGCCGGGCCATCGCGTTTGGTGTAATTGAGTTTGCCGAGGAAATCGATTTCATCCTGGGTATTCCATGAAATACCTTTACCACCGTTGCCGAGTTTGTCCATCAACGGCCCCAGCGAGGTAAAGCGTTCGTAGGTAGCAGGGTAGTCGCGCTCCACCGCCACAATATTAGGCGCAGTCTTGCCGGGGATCAGATCGCATTCACCTTTGCGCCAGTCGAGCACTTCGCAAGGTTGGGATAGCTCTGCCGGAGAGTCGTGTAACAATGGCTGAAGTACCACGTCAGTTTCTTTGCCGAGATGGCCCACGCACACTTGCGAGAACGCTTTGGCGATACCCTTGTAGATTTCCCAGTCGCTGCGTGATTCCCAGGCGGGATCGACCGCTGCAGAAAGTGGATGAATAAACGGATGCATATCCGAGGTATTCATATCGTCTTTCTCATACCACGTGGCGGTAGGCAGGACGATATCGGAAAACAGGCAGGTGCTGGACATACGGAAATCGAGCGTTACCAGCAGGTCGAGCTTTCCCTCTATCGCGGCGGTTTGCCACTCTACTTCTTCCGGTTGAATTCCCTCCGTCGGCCCAAGTTCTTGCCCCTGAATGCCACTTTCCGTACCCAGCAGATATTTCTGCATATACTCGTGACCCTTGCCGGAGGAGCCAAGCAGGTTAGAGCGCCAGACAAACAGGTTACGCGGATGATTGCTGCCGTTGTCCGGCTGTTCGCAGGCCATGCGTAACTCGCCTGACTTCAACGCCTGAGCGGTAAATTCGGCGGGTGATAATCCGGCCTTATCGGCTTCGGCTTTCAGCCCGAGCGGGTTACGCCCCAGTTGCGGCGCGGAAGGTAGCCAACCCATGCGCTCAGCGCGAACGTTGAAATCAATCAGATGACCGCTGTATTTACTGGCATCGGCCAGCGGTGAGAGCAGTTCCTGGGCGGTGACTTTTTCATAGCGCCATTGGCTGGAGTGATTGTAGAAAAACGAAGTGCTGTTCATCTGGCGCGGTGGCCGGTTCCAGTCCAGCGCAAATGCCAGCGGCAGCCAGCCGGTTTGCGGGCGCAGTTTTTCCTGACCAACGTAATGCGCCCAGCCGCCGCCGCTTTGCCCGACACAACCGCAGAAAATCAACATATTGATCATCCCACGGTAGTTCATATCCATGTGATACCAGTGGTTAACGCCAGCACCGAGGATAATCATCGAGCGCCCGTGGGTTTTATGGGCGGTATCGGCAAATTCACGGGCTATGGTTTCAATATACTGGCGCGGTACACCGGTAATTTGCTCACCCCAGGCTGGGGTGTAGGCTTTGATTTCATCGTAATCTTTCGCGCTGTTTTCGTCCTCCAGCCCGCGATCGAGGCCGTAGTTTGCCAGCACCAGATCATAAACGCTGACGACCGGACAGGTGTTGCCATCGGCTAATGTCAGGTTTTTAACAGGTAACTGACGTACCAGGACGGGTTCGTGTTTTACGCTGCGAAAATGCGGATTTTCAATGCCGCCAAAGTAGGGGAAAGCCACGCCAGCGACAGCGTCGTGTTGGCCGAGCAGGGTTAATGACAAATCGGTTTCTGCACCTGCGGCAATGGATTCCAGATTCCATTTGCCTTTTTCGCCCCAGCGAAAGCCAATCGAACCGTTGGGCACGGCCAGTTCACCTGCGGTATTAAATGCCACGGTTTTCCACTGCGGGTTATTGCTTTCACCCAGTCCATCCACCAGATCGGACGCGCGAATCATTCGTCCGGGAACGTAGCTGCCATCGTCACGCGGTTCCAGCATCACCAGCATCGGCATATCGCTGTAGCGGCGGCAGTAGTTGATAAAGTAATCGCTGGGATTATCGAGATGAAACTCTTTTAAAATCACATGCCCCATCGCCATCGCCAGCGCGCTATCGGTGCCTTGCTTCGGAGCCAGCCACTGGTCGCACAGTTTCGCCACCTCCGAGTAGTCAGGAGTAATGGCGATAGTTTTGGTGCCTTTGTAGCGTACTTCAGTAAAGAAGTGGGCGTCTGGCGTGCGTGTCTGCGGTACGTTAGACCCCCAGGCGATGATATAGCTGGAGTTATACCAGTCGGCAGATTCAGGGACGTCGGTTTGCTCGCCCCAGGTCATCGGTGAGGCGGGTGGCAGGTCGCAATACCAGTCATAGAAACTTAAGCAGGTGCCGCCGAGTAGTGACAGATAGCGTGTTCCTGCGGCGTAAGAGACCATCGACATTGCCGGAATCGGAGAGAATCCGGCAACACGATCCGGCCCGTAAGTTTTGATAGTCCAGACGTTAGCAGCGGCAATCAGTTGATTCAGCTCCTGCCAGTTGGAGCGGATAAACCCGCCGCGTCCGCGCACCTGTTTGTAGCTTAAGCACTTTTGCGGGTCATGCATAATCGATTCCCACGCCAGCACCGGATCGCTGTGCTGTTTAAGTGCTTCGCGCCACAATTCGATTAACCGCTTACGAATTAGTGGGTATTTCAGGCGGTTGGCGCTGTAGAGATACCATGAGTAGCTTGCGCCGCGTGGGCAGCCGCGGGGTTCATGATTGGGCAGGTCAGGGCGGGTACGCGGGTAGTCGGTCTGCTGGATTTCCCACGTTACCAGGCCGTTTTTGACATAAATTTTCCAGCTACAGGAGCCAGTACAGTTAACGCCGTGGGTGGAGCGCACGATTTTGTCGAATTGCCAACGTTGTCGATAGCTGTCCTCCCAGTCGCGGTTGCTATGCATCACCTGTCCGTGGCCATCGGCAAAGGTTTCGCCCTTTTGTTTGAAGTAGCGAAAGCGATCCAAAAGTTTACTCATGACATGACTCCTGCTCCAGGAATGATTTGGGATCTGATGCCTTGTCGGATGCGGCGTAAACGTCTTATCCGACTCCGACCTACGGGTGCGACACGGTTGTAGGACTGATAAGACGCGTCAGTGTTGCATCAGGCATCGATCTCTTATTTTTGGCTAAACTGCCGCCGACCATAGACCAGCCAGGTCAGCAGCACACAGATGATGTAAAAGATTAAAAACACTTTCATCGCGCCAACCGGCGAGCCGGTCATATTCAGCGACATGCCAAACGCCTGTGGAATAAAAAAGCCGCCAACTGCACCAATTGCCGAGATAAAGCCAAGTGCGGCGGCGGTTTCGGTGATTGCTTCTCGCTGTGCTTCTTCATCGCTACCGCCTTTCATCTTCACCCGATAAATGGTTATCTGGCGGAAGATGACGGCAATCATCTGGAAAGTAGAGCCACTTCCCAGACCCGCCGTCAGGAACAACCCCATAAATACGGCGTAAAACGCAATGAAATTACCTGAACCCGTGCCGGGTAACGTCAGAAACAGCAACGCACTGAACAGAGCCATAAAAATAAAGTTGATAAGCGTAACGCGAACGCCGCCGAACTTATCGGAGATAGCGCCGCCAACCGATCGCGCAATGGCACCGATAAACGGGCCAAAAAACGCCAGTTGCAGAATATTCACATCCGGGAACTGCGTTTTTGCCAGCATGGCAAAACCCGCGGAAAAGCCGATGAACGAGCCAAAAGTGGCGAGGTAGAGCAGACTCAACAGCCAGAGATGCAGGCGTTGTAACACAGGTAACTGGTCGGCAATTGATGCACGTGAACTGGCAATATCATTCATCCCTGACCAGGCAGCAATGGTGGCAATGACCAACAATGGCACCCAAATCCAGGCAGCATTAGCCAGTGACATCACAGAGCCATCGGCCTGCGGTACGCCATTAACACCAAGAAAGGCAAATACCGGAACAAAAATCACCAGCGGCGCAACCAGTTGCATCACGCTGACGCCTAAATTACCCAGTCCGCCATTAATGCCAAGTGCGCTACCTTGTTTGGCTTTCGGGAAGAAAAAACTGATATTTCCCATACTTGAAGCAAAGTTTGCGCCCGCAAAACCGCACAGCAGAGCAATTACAATAAATACACCGAAGGGAGTAGCTGTATTTTGCACGGCAAAACCGAGCCAGATGCAGGGAATAATCAGGATAGCGGTACTAAAAACGGTCCAGCGACGTCCACCAAATATTGGCACCATAAAGGAGTAGGGAACACGTAATAATGCGCCCGAAACGGAGGGTAATGCGGTTAATAAAAAAAGTTGATCGGTAGTAAAATTAAAGCCGATTTTGTTGAGATTAACGGCGACAGCGCTAAATAACATCCAGACACAGAACGCAAGAAGTAAACAACTGACTGATATCCAGAGATTTCTTCGTGCTATATGCTTTCCTTTATTTTCCCAGAATGCCGGATTTTCTGGCTTCCAGTCGCGCAAAAGATAACGATTGTTTTTCTCATTTTGCAGTGCCATATTCTTCCTCGCATGCACACATTGTTAATGAAAAAAAGAAAAGACAGGACGTTGGGCGCAACCGCCCGTTTTTAGAATTAAGGATGAATAGAGTGAAGTGCTGAATGAAAGAATAGATAAGAAAGCACAGCCGCGCGGTGAGAAAGCGGATTATCTGAAGGCTTATGTGTTACTGAATGTAACAAAAATATATCATTGTCTTCACTAATTTTTAAATCCGCATATCCCTGAACGTGTTTTGTTGCTGTATGAAGCGTTGGCCTCATCTTGTCATCTTTATTTATCGGTGACGTGTCGCCAGCCAGCAGAGCAGAGAACCGCCACAGACCATCAGTGCGCCTTGCCAGAATGAGAGCGACAGCGGTGCGCTGAGCAGCACGGCAGCAAGCGCTGACGAAAGTACGGGGGTAAAATAAGACCCTACTGCCATAATAGTGACATTGCCATGTAAAATACCGACATTCCAGGCGGCATAAGCAAATCCTAAAGTAAAAGCCGCAGAAATGAGTTTGACGATGACAGGGGTGCTAAAAACCATCTCTGGTTGTGGCGACAGAAAATAGTAAACCCATAGGCTTGCACCCGTCAGAAGAACGAAAACGGTAATGCCGTTAAATCCACGGGCATATTTATTGGTTACCGTGCAATAAGCCGCCCAGATAAAGGCACCAATAAACGCCAGAAAATAACTTAATGGGCTGGTAGTGATATTATTGATTATTTCATTATATTTCAGGCCATTCTCACCGCCCAGAACCCAACAAACACCCATCAACGCGAAAAGCAATCCTGGAATAATCAGCCAATTTGTTTTTTGTCCGTTAAAAAGAATGGCAAAAAGAATCGTCAGGCTGGGCCATAGATAGTTCACCATACCGACTTCAATGGCCTGATGGCGGGTGGCCGCGTATCCCAAAGAAAGCGCGAGGCAAATTTCATAGCTGACAAACAATACGCTGCCAGCAAGTAAATAGCCTTTCGGGATCTGCCGAAGACGTGGGAATCCAACAGTGAATATTAATAGTAGTCCGCTTAATGAATAGATCGCCGCCGCTCCTCCTACCGGACCGAGCCCCTCACTGACCCCACGAATCAACCCAACCATCGTGCTCCACAAGATGATCGCAATCAGGCCAATGAGTGTTGCTTTTTGTTTTGTCATATTTGCTCTTTTTTCTCTCTTGCCATTAAAAATCGCGCTGAAATTTATAGCATTTTTTTAACCTGCCTGTCAGGACGTGGTGACTTTTTCTACCGCTATTGAGGTAGGTCAATTTGTAAAGGCGAACTATTTTGTGGCAAACAGGCGTTCTTTTTGATTTGGCGCAAAAAGATTCGGAATTTTACTGTTAGTTTCCTCGCGCAGTTACACCCGTGTAAAAAGAGGAAAGCAATGGACGTCAGTCGCAGACAATTTTTTAAAATCTGCGCGGGCGGTATGGCTGGAACAACAGTAGCAGCATTGGGCTTTGCCCCGAAGCAAGCACTGGCTCAGGCGCGAAACTATAAATTATTACGCGCAAAAGAGATCCGTAACACCTGCACATACTGTTCCGTAGGTTGCGGGCTATTGATGTATAGCCTGGGTGATGGAGCTAAAAACGCCAGAGAAGCGATTTATCACATTGAGGGTGATCCGGATCATCCGGTAAGCCGCGGTGCGCTGTGCCCGAAAGGGGCCGGTTTGCTGGACTACGTGAACAGTGAAAACCGTCTGCGTTACCCGGAATATCGCGCTCCAGGTTCAGATAAATGGCAGCGTATTAGCTGGGATGAAGCATTTTCCCGTATTGCGAAGCTGATGAAAGCTGACCGTGATGCCAACTTTATTGAGAAGAACGAGCAGGGCGTAACGGTTAATCGTTGGCTTTCTACCGGTATGCTGTGTGCTTCCGGTGCCAGCAACGAAACCGGGATGCTGACCCAAAAATTTGCTCGCTCCCTCGGGATGCTGGCGGTAGACAACCAGGCACGCGTCTGACACGGACCAACGGTAGCAAGTCTTGCTCCAACATTTGGTCGCGGTGCGATGACCAACCACTGGGTGGATATCAAAAACGCTAACGTCGTGATGGTGATGGGCGGTAACGCTGCTGAAGCGCATCCCGTCGGTTTCCGCTGGGCGATGGAAGCGAAAAACAACAACGATGCAACCTTGATCGTTGTCGATCCCCGTTTTACGCGTACCGCTTCTGTCGCGGATATCTACGCGCCTATTCGTTCCGGTACGGACATTACGTTCCTGTCTGGCGTTTTGCGCTACCTGATCGAAAACAACAAAATCAACGCTGAATACGTTAAGCATTACACCAACGCCAGCCTGCTGGTGCGTGATGATTTTGCTTTCGAAGACGGCCTGTTCAGCGGCTATGACGCTGAAAAACGCCAGTACGATAAGTCGTCCTGGAACTATCAGTTCGATGAAAATGGCTATGCGAAACGCGATGATACGCTGACTCATCCGCGCTGCGTGTGGAACCTGCTGAAAGAGCACGTTTCCCGCTACACGCCGGATGTTGTAGAAAACATCTGTGGTACGCCAAAAGCCGACTTCCTGAAAGTGTGTGAAGTGCTGGCCTCCACCAGCGCGCCGGATCGCACAACCACCTTCCTGTACGCCCTGGGCTGGACGCAGCACACTGTCGGTGCGCAGAACATTCGTACTATGGCGATGATCCAGTTGCTGCTCGGCAACATGGGTATGGCTGGTGGTGGCGTGAACGCGCTGCGCGGCCACTCCAACATTCAGGGTCTGACCGACTTAGGTCTGCTCTCTACCAGCTTACCGGGTTATCTGACGCTGCCGTCAGAAAAACAGGTTGATCTGCAGTCGTATCTGGAAGCGAATACGCCGAAAGCGACGCTGGCTGATCAGGTGAACTACTGGAGCAATTATCCGAAGTTCTTCGTTAGCCTGATGAAATCTTTCTACGGCGATGCCGCACAGAAAGAAAACCACTGGGGTTACGACTGGCTGCCGAAGTGGGATCAGACCTACGACGTCATCAAGTATTTCAACATGATGGACGAAGGCAAGGTCAGCGGTTATTTCTGCCAGGGCTTTAACCCGGTTGCGTCCTTCCCGGACAAAAACAAAGTGGTTAGCTGCCTGAGTAAGCTGAAATACATGGTGGTTATCGATCCGCTGGTGACTGAAACCTCCACCTTCTGGCAGAACCACGGCGAGTCGAACGATGTCGATCCGGCGTCTATCCAGACCGAGGTATTCCGTCTGCCTTCGACCTGCTTTGCTGAAGAAGATGGCTCTATCGCCAACTCCGGTCGCTGGTTGCAGTGGCACTGGAAAGGTCAGGACGCTCCGGGCGAAGCGCGTAACGACGGTGAAATTCTGGCGGGTATCTACCACCATCTGCGCGAGCTGTATAAAGCCGAAGGTGGTAAAGGCGTAGAACCGCTGATGAAGATGAGCTGGAACTACAAGCAGCCGCACGAGCCGCAATCTGACGAAGTGGCAAAAGAGAACAACGGCTATGCGCTGGAAGATCTCTATGATGCCAATGGCGTGCTGATTGCGAAGAAAGGTCAGTTGCTGAGTAGCTTTGCGCATCTGCGTGATGACGGTACGACTGCATCTTCTTGCTGGATCTACACCGGTAGCTGGACCGAGCAGGGCAACCAGATGGCCAACCGCGATAACTCCGACCCGTCAGGTCTGGGGAATACGCTGGGATGGGCATGGGCGTGGCCGCTCAACCGTCGCGTGCTGTACAACCGTGCTTCAGCGGATATCAACGGTAAACCGTGGGATCCGAAACGGATGCTGATCCAGTGGAACGGCAGCAAGTGGACGGGCAATGATATTCCGGACTTCGGCAATGCCGCACCGGGTACGCCAACCGGGCCGTTTATCATGCAGCCGGAAGGGATGGGACGCTTGTTTGCTATCAACAAAATGGCAGAAGGTCCATTCCCGGAACACTACGAGCCGATTGAAACGCCGCTGGGTACGAACCCGCTGCATCCAAACGTGGTGTCTAACCCGGTCGTGCGTCTGTATGAACAAGATGCGCTGCGGATGGGTAAAAAAGAGCAGTTCCCTTACGTGGGTACGACCTACCGTCTGACCGAGCACTTCCACACCTGGACCAAGCACGCATTGCTCAACGCAATCGCCCAGCCGGAACAGTTTGTGGAAATCAGCGAAACGCTGGCGGCGGCGAAAGGCATTGCCAATGGCGATCGTGTCACAGTCTCCAGTAAGCGTGGCTTTATCCGCGCGGTGGCCGTGGTAACGCGCCGTCTGAAGCCGCTGAACGTTAACGGTCAACAGGTAGAAACGGTGGGTATTCCAATCCACTGGGGCTTTGAGGGTGTCGCGCGTAAAGGCTATATCGCTAACACTCTGACGCCGAATGTCGGTGATGCAAACTCGCAAACGCCGGAATATAAAGCGTTCTTAGTCAACATCGAGAAGGCGTAAGGGGGCGAACAGATGGCTATGGAAACGCAGGACATTATCAAAAGGTCCGCAACTAACTCCATCACGCCGCCTTCGCAGGTGCGTGATTACAAAGCAGAAGTCGCGAAACTTATCGACGTTTCCACCTGTATCGGCTGTAAAGCCTGCCAGGTGGCATGTTCGGAGTGGAACGACATCCGTGATGAAGTGGGGCACTGCGTCGGGGTCTACGATAACCCCGCCGATCTGAGCGCCAAATCCTGGACGGTGATGCGCTTTAGCGAAACCGAACAGAACGGTAAGCTGGAGTGGCTGATCCGTAAAGACGGCTGTATGCACTGTGAAGATCCTGGCTGCCTGAAGGCGTGTCCGTCTGCCGGTGCAATCATTCAGTACGCTAACGGTATTGTCGATTTTCAGTCGGAAAACTGCATCGGCTGTGGTTACTGCATTGCCGGGTGTCCGTTTAATATTCCGCGCCTCAACAAAGAGGATAACCGGGTATATAAATGCACCCTCTGCGTCGATCGCGTCAGCGTCGGCCAGGAACCGGCTTGTGTGAAAACCTGTCCGACCGGGGCGATCCACTTCGGCACCAAGAAGGAGATGCTGGAGCTGGCGGAACAGCGGGTGGCGAAACTGAAAGCGCGTGGCTACGAACATGCTGGCGTCTACAACCCGGAAGGGGTTGGTGGCACGCACGTCATGTATGTGTTGCATCACGCCGATCAGCCGGAGCTGTATCACGGTCTGCCGAAGGAGCCGAAGATTGATACTTCGGTGAACTTGTGGAAAGGCGCGTTGAAACCGCTGGCAGCGGCTGGCTTTATCGCCACCTTTGCCGGGTTGATTTTCCACTACATCGGTATTGGCCCGAATAAGGAAGTGGACGATGACGAGGAGGGAAATCATGAGTAAGTCGAAAATGATTGTGCGCACCAAGTTTATTGATCGCGCCTGTCACTGGACCGTGGTGATTTGCTTCTTCCTGGTGGCACTTTCCGGGATTTCGTTCTTCTTCCCGACGCTGCAATGGCTGACGCAAACCTTCGGTACGCCGCAGATGGGACGCATTTTGCACCCATTCTTCGGCATTGCGATTTTTGTCGCGCTGATGTTTATGTTCTTCCGCTTTGTGCATCACAACATCCCGGATAAGAAAGATATTCCGTGGCTGTTGAACATTGTCGAAGTATTGAAAGGCAATGAGCACAAAGTGGCGGATGTCGGTAAGTACAACGCCGGGCAGAAGATGATGTTCTGGTCGATCATGAGCATGATTTTCGTGCTGCTGGTGACCGGGGTGATTATCTGGCGTCCGTACTTTGCGCAGTACTTCCCGATTCAGGTTGTCCGCTACAGTCTGCTGATCCACGCAGCCGCGGGTATCATCCTGATCCACGCCATCCTGATCCATATGTATATGGCATTCTGGGTGAAAGGGTCGATTAAAGGGATGGTCGAAGGAAAGGTGAGCCGTCGTTGGGCGAAGAAACACCATCCGCGCTGGTATCGTGAAATCGAGAAGGCCGAAGCGAAAAAAGAGAGTGAAGAAGGGATATAATCTCTTTTGAGCTTTAAGCTGAAAATGGCGCTGTAAAAGGCGCCATTTTTTATTGTAGATAACGTGCACTTTGTTCATGCCGGATGCGGCGTGAACGCCTTATCCGGCCTACAAACCGTTCAAATCAAATAGATTGCAGTGAACGTGTAGGCCTGATAAGCGTAGCGCATCGGGCAATGTTGCGTTTGTCATCAGTTTCAAATGGCGCTTTATAAGGTGTAATGCCAGTCAGTTAAGTAACTGACTGGCTCTTTTTCGGGGCTGTGGGGTATTTCCAGGGCCTCTCCTTTACCACTCTCGGGAAGGCCCTTTCCCTTCTTGTCGGTAATTTCACAAGTTGTCCCATACTTGCAAGATCGCGCATCAGCTCCGGTATACGTCCCGGTGAAGCGCCCTGCAATGTCATCAGCATTCTCATCACCATTCCGCATGATTCTGAGAAACTCAGT
>NZ_PTSB01000045.1:0-21994 GCF_002965125.1 Escherichia sp. MOD1-EC6162 | reverse complement strand
TTTCTGCATCCCGTATTGGGCACTATGATGCCGGAAATCTGCCAGGTTCCACACCTTCCCGATATTCTCCCCATCCATCACCGCGCTCCGGATTTGATGATTGGGGATGCGTTCATTACATTTACTGCGAAAGTTTGTTAATGGAAAGGAAGCCGCCAAAGTTGCCGACGTTATTGCGAAACTTACAGCCGCTCAGGCATTTGCTGCATTTATCCTTCGTGATATCGGACGTCGGCTGGTCATATTCATCCGCGACAGCCGGACCGTTATAACCGCACTCATCACCGCGATAGGTCCAGGTGCAGGTGTTGGCCAGCATGATACGTCCCGGAAAAACAGCGCCGTCCGTTTCCGTCGGCGTGGACAGTACAAAGGAGGCACTGACCGCGCTCAGTTCGCTGCACTGCTCGATGCGCCAGCGACTGATCACCTCCTGCTCCGGATCGGCGTCGCTGTTTCCGTTGACGAAGTTCACCGCATCCAGAAAACGGGCGTAAACCTTACGCCGGACCACCGTTCCGCCGACCAGACTCTGCAGATCTTCCGCCATACCGGTGACCATACCGTGCAGATTAGATACTTTCAGTGTTGGTCTGGCACTGGCTCCTTTGCCGTTCATCTCAAATCCGCTCCCCTGAATGGGATACGCCTGATACTGCCGCCCCTGCCAGGTGACTGACTCACCTTTTTCGTTCTGCTCATTACAGAAAAAATAACGCTCGCCACCGACTTCTGTCAGATCGACTTCCCAGAGCACGACCAGTGCGGATTGCTCCGCTTTTGTACACTCATTCAGTGTTTCCTGTTGTATATCCTGCATCAGTGAGTGACCTCTTCAAAGGTACAGTTAAAATCGGTATACATGGCATTATCCGAAGTACTCCACTCCCTGCAGACAACCCTGACAGTCCTGTTGTGTTTTGGCGGGCGCCACAAAAAAGCACGTATCCCGGCATGACGGGATAAAAAACTGTCCAGCGCAGCACGGGAATATTCATCTGTGACACGAAACACCGGTTTAAACGTTTTCAGATCCGCATTCAGACCACCAGCCCGCCGCTGTTCATATCCGTCACCGAACTTTACCGTAATAACAGATGGCTTTCGTGTCGTCTCCATCCCCTCGCGGGGGATCCAGTTAAAAACTTCAGGCTCAGGCACTGTATAATCCTCCGTCCCGACGTGATGACTGCATAATTGACACAACCCTGCTGTCGATCAGATCCACCAGCCCCCTGGCTGACTGTGTATCTATCTCGCCATTGCTCCCTTTATTCTGAATACTGATGTGATACACGGGAGAATAAACAAATCCCCCGCCACCATTCACATTGCCAATGGCTCTGACTCCAAGAGAGCCGTCCGCTGCCCGGGTCAGTGGCATGATAGCTTCAGGCCCGGCCTCGCCCATCAGCCCGGCACCTTTCGCAAAAGCAAAATACGTCGGGGTATCCACAATGGTGTTACTGTAAGCACTCAGATTTGCCGATGTATAAACACCACCTTTTGCGTTTGCCACTGCACCGGAAAGCCAGTCGCCAACACTACCAATCCATCCCCCCGCTCCCGACATTGTCCCGGAGAGTGATTTCAGCCCGTTAACAATTGCCGCGTTCATCAGGATTTTTGAAACTTCCTGAAGGATCGAACTCCCCCAGTTTCTCCAGTCCACAACGTTTCCGGCCAGTGCCTCAGAAATATTTGAAACCAGACCATCCATAGTGGAAACGACCGCATCTGCCGCTTGTGAAGCATAATCAGTGGCACTGTCTGCCCAGTTCGTCAGCCCCTCTTTGAGCCCGGCATTCCAGTTACTGCGTAAAGCATCGGCCTTTGCATAATAATCCTGCTGATCGTTGAGACGCTCCTCCAGATATTTTTCATTCAGCGTTTTTTCCTGTTTCCACAGGGCTTCTTCGATTTCTCCGGTCTGGTACTGTCTCAGCAACTCATTATTTTTCTGCTCAAACTCCTGTCGGATGTTCCACATTTCCTGAAGCCGCTCACGTATTCGTGTTCCGTCTCCATACCCTAACAACTGAGCCTCATTTGATGCCCTGACACTGGCGTTACTGTCCGCCAGGCTGCTTTCATAAGCAGCAATTTGCTCACGAATTTTTTTCTGGTCGATGAGTGCTGCATTCTGTAAAAGGGTTTGTTTCTGCGCTTCTGATAAGGTTGATAATTCGCCCTGACTGACCTGATATTTCATCTTAGCCAGTTCAGTATTCTGCCCTGCCAGTGCTATCTGTTCTTTTTGCTGTTTAATCAGCCGTTTATAAATATCTTCTGTTTTTTCCGCTTCGGTCTTTTTATGCGTTTTGGGTTTATTTGCCTGGTTATTTCGCCAGGCATCCAGTGAGTTATTGATATAATTCTGTCTGGCTGTCTGATACGCCTCTCCCACAAAGCCGAGATCATCCGCAGCATAGCCCAGTCGGGCACGCTCACGCGCTTCCCCCTTAAGGCGGGACAGAGCCAGTTCGCGCTTGCTGTTATTCAGTGCGGTCTGCTGTTTATCATCCAGGGTTGCCTGTGGTAGCCGTAACGGTACATTCACCAGCCCCTGTCGCTGCTGAAGTAATTCATTACCAAGCCCAAGAAGGCGATTAAACTCGGTATGCTGCCCATTCATGATCAACAGGGACTGATACGCTTTGTTTTGTTCCGCCGCCTGTTGACGGATCAACGCCACCCGTCGCTCCTCCAGCCCGGCAAGCACATCCTGAATAGATTGCGCTTTGCCCTGCATTTGAGTGAGACGGGATTGTTCAACTGCCAGTTGATTTGTTGCTTCGGCAAGCCCTTTAAGGATGATTTCAGCACCCGAACCACTCTGCGAACTTTCATCAAGCCAACGTTGATAATCAGCAATTTGATTTTTCAGTCCGCGAATTTTTCCTTCCTGTTCGCTAATCAGGCGATTTTGTTCCTCCAGTGCCTGCCGCGTCTTTTCCTCATTATCTGACGCTTCAGGAAGCGACATTGCCGACGTTTTCTGGCGAATTTCGTCGATTGTTGCGGCATACTGGCGTGCAGATTCTCTGGCCTGCTCCTGATTCTGATACATCGTGTACCAGGCCGCGGCCCCCAGCATGACAAGCCCCGGCACCCCACCAACCAGTCCCAGTGCTCCACTTAACAGACGACTTCCCACTGACGTGACAGTATTCAGCGTTGTCTGTGCTGCTGTTCTGGCCGCAATATTACGGGTAAGTGATGCCTGGGCAGCAGCCAGTTTCGCTTCTGCGGCTGCCTGCCTTTCGGTACCGCGAGCAGCAACAACCGCCTGTTGCGCACGATAAACCGCCGCACGCGCCCTGGCTGTTGCTATCTGTGTCCCCCGGAGCTGCGCTTCCGCAAGAGCCACTTCGTTTCTGGCTGCAGTAATTAATCCGGCAGTTGCAGATCCAGCAGAAGACGCCATATTGCCAAAATATCGGGCTACCCCGACGGCAACCAGAGCACCGGCAGCGGTTGCCACAGTGTCAATATTGCCTGCAATACCATTCAGCACACCGGAGAGCGTCTTCGTCACTCCGCTTGCCTCGTTCGCACCACCAACCCAGGCCATAAAGGCGTTTTCAACTTTGGTTGCAGAGGATGAAACCGTATCAGGCATTGCCGCATATTCATCACGTAATGCCCCAAGCTGACTAATCAGTGCAGGAACAACCTTATCGGCGGTCAACTTTCCGTTATCCGCCATGGCCTTCAGATCCTTACGGGCAACCCCCATTCCCGCAGCCAGCGCACGAATAACACGATCGCCGTTCTCATTCACCGAGTTAAACTCTTCACCGCGCAGCACTCCCTGCGCCAGTGCCTGACTGAACTGCGTGATCACCGAACTGGCTTCTGCTGTACTGGCACCGGATAATTTCAGGCCCGTGGAGATCGCCTCGGTGACTTTCAGTACCTCCTCAGAACTGTAACCATACTCCCGCATGGAAGCTGCAGAACGGGCAAAAAGGCTGGCGTTATCAGAAAACGCCGTCCCCGTTCTCTGGCTGATCGCCATTAATTCACGCTGTGATGCCTGAAAATCATCACTGGACTGTGAGGCCTGCTTCAGACGGGCATTTACTGAATTCCACTCATCGGCGAGAGAAATAAGATGACCGGTAGCAAAAGCCCCGGCAAATGCCCCCGCCATATTCAGTGCCGAAGATTTAGCTGTATTTATCTGATCCGTCACTTCTGCCAGTGCACGCCGCATTTCACGGGATGCAGCAGCGGACTGCCGGCCTCCGTTCTGCATGGTACGGTAGTAATCCTGCCCCATACGCGAAGCCCGGGAGATCTCTGACTGGAATGACCGGGAATTTGCCGAGATTTTAATAATCAGTTCACGTAATGTCGCCACACTCATTCTCCGGACGAAAAAAAAACCGCCGAAGCGGTTATGTTGACTCACTGAGACACTATTAAAAGCGCGTTTTCCAGTCCGGCAAATGGATCTGATACGCCTTCTGTCTGCTCCTTCTCCCACTGAAGAAGCGCATCATTCAGTGGCACTTTGACCCCCTGCGCACCGTAAACAGCTGAAACAATCTGGGCAGCCCGGATATCAGCCCGTTCGTCTCCCAGCGGGCTGAACCTGTCAAATTCTGCCCACATCATGATTTCTGATGCGGACATTTCCCGGCGTAACTCTGACAATGTGCGCCCCATCCTGAGCGCCAGCATCATCAGAAAACGCATCCCCGGAAGCGCTACTTTTTTTTAACCTCTCCGGCATCACTGATCAGTTCCAGAGACTGCCGAAGAAGCCGCGCATGCACCGGGCCATACACGGCAATCACCTGTTCACGATCATCCTCTGAAAATACAGGTTGCAGTCCGGTATCACACAGAACATCAATGAACAGTTCAACGTCCGCCTCCAGATTTCGGCGGGCACGCTCTGCAACAGATGGCGATGTATCATCTTCCCTGGCTTTAACGATCTCCTGCCAGCGCAACCAGGCTTCTGCAGAAGGTTCCCGTAATACAACCGTTGCTCCCTCCCATTCAGGCACATCAACGGTTTTATGGCGAAACCCCGACATCGTTGCCAGTGCCAGATTACGGATATTTTTAGTCATCACATCCATCCTCATTAACTGACGGTTACAGTGCAGGAAGTGGAGGTCACTTTGTTAACCGGGCTTGCTGAATCAGAAATCTCGCAGGTATACGCACCGGCATCACCAGATGCTGCTGATGCCTTACTGAACGTTGCCGCCGTCTGTCCGGAAACAGGAGAACTACCTTTCTTCCAGACATAAGAATAAGGCGGCACACCACCGGCAGCCTCAACCACCATTTCGAGTTTCGCTCCGGCAGAAACCTGCAGCGTGCTGTTTAAATCGACCTTCACTTTCAGCGGCTCTGTCGTCAGCACAGGTTTACCTTTCAGGCGCAGGGAAAACGTTGCAGCCACAACACCATTGGTTCCTGCAGACCAGGTATGCTGACGCACCTCTGCCATAAAGGTAAATCCGTTTCCTGACGGAAAAATAACTTTAAAGCCATACGTGGTGTCATTGTCATAGGCACTGCGCAACGCGTTCTGGGCAGCATTGAGGTAAAAGTTGCCTGACATGGAAATCTCTGACGCGGCACCAAGACCGTTAATATTTTCCTGCTCAACAGAACACAGCGTGGTGACATCAATATCCTGCTTTTGTCCTGCGGTAAACTGCACCTCTTTGATTGTACAGCTCAGGCCAAGATAGCTGGCAGAATCCAGGGTTTCTGCTGTTACCGGTGCAGACGAAATCATAATTTTCGTCAGTTGCGAACGCTCAAAATTAGAGGACATACTCGTCTCCTGAAAATAAAAAACCCGCCAGCGGCGGGTGGGTAAAATCATTAACGACCTCAGGCTATTACCTGAAATTCAAGCGTGGCTCTGCTCAGACGGGAGTCAGGATCATAACCCTGCGTTTTAGAAATAACGGAAGGTGCCAGTTTCCTTACTGCATCAAGCGCCTGCTCACGAATATCATCTGCGTCATCAGGTACCGTCGCCCAGACATCGATCTGCACGACAATTCTGGATTCAGCCTGACCATCAAGCACATCAGACGCCGTGTCAGACACCACAGAAAACACCAGCCACGGCGGAGATACCGCAGGCTTTCCCTCCGTCAGCGGGACCACATAAGGATATACCTGTCCTCCGGCCAGCTGAGACAGCAGGGAATACAGTGTGGCCTCCCTCATTTACTTAAGACCTCATCAATAGCCTGATTCATTCGCTGTATGGCAACCTGCGCCGCCAGCTCCTCTGTCGTATCGAAAGCCGGGCGAATGAATGGATGCGCGGGCATGTTTATCGTTCCCAGCTCCACAAAGCGCCAGTAAAACGCATTTCGGGGATCGCTGGCTTTCATGCTGTCATCACTGTTTCCGGTTCGCAGGTTCCGTCCGCGAATGTGGACACCCGAGATAATTTCCCCCCGACGCTTTGAACGCTGAGTGAGAACAACCACATTTTTCTTCAGTTTCCCGGTTCGCTCCGGCGCACGTTCAACAACTGCATCCCGCATAACTTCAGCACCGGCACGGGTGGCATCGCGCAGAACCTTATTGTTTTCTGCCCTGCTGAGCGTCTCCAGATCCCGTGCAATATCCGCCAGGCCGGAAAAATCAAGACTGAAATCCATCACACATTCCCCTTCAGGCTGCAGAGTATTTCAAGCCGGGTGGCGCGTGCATCCGGTATTGGTGGACCTTCTATACCCAGAATGGCCCCTTTAAATGCACCGGTCAGCACTTTCAGACGTGAAGTCGCTGTCACATCGCGCCGGAATCTCATCCAGACTCTGACCGTAGCCTGAGCGGTTTCTGCTCCGCCTGAGATTATCTCCCTCCCGCTGATACCCTTAACTTCTGCCCATACGGTAGCTCCCTCCGTCACCGTCTCCACCGGATGCCCTGACGGAGAGCGGGCGGTGGTGACATTCAGAATAGTTACGCGATCACGTAATCTGCCCGCCTGCATGGTTCCTCCTACAAAGGAATAAAACGATAAGGCTCCAGCAGAGAAGAAAAACCAAACGGGACTGGTGCCTTGCTGACATCTGAGGAATTTTCCCGGTTTTCGTACCAGTGTCCGACCAGCAACATGAGCGCCAGCAAAACATCATCAGCTATAAGCACCCCGTCAGGATCACCTTCCGGCACCGTCTCCTCATAAAGCTTACGGTTGATAAAATTTTCTGCCTTGCGGCAGGCAGCCCGGAAATACAGCATCAGTAACTCATCATCAGTTGCATCATCTGTATCAATACGGCACTGCGCCCTGAGTTTTTCCACTATTGCTGCCATCAGAAACTCCTGCCCGCAACACTGTGCGGGCATAAAAAACCGCATTACGCCGCGGCTTTCTGGCGGGTTGCGGCCCCAATTTTCATCAGCTTAATCGCCTGAGAATCCACCAGCATACCGCCGGTTCGCTTGGTGGTATAAAAGCCCACAAACGGTTTGTTGGTGTACGGGTCACGCAGGATACGGGTACCGATGCGATCAACAATGGTATAGCCGCGTTTGAAGTTACCAAACGCAATGGCTTTTGCATCGGCAGCAATATCCGGCATCTGCTCATTCTCAACGATGCCATACCCCGCCAGTGAAGAAGGCTGACCCAGCTCAATGCCCGGACGCCACAGATAATTTCCGTCGTTATCCTTCAGCAGGCGAATGGCAAACAGGCTGCTGTTATTCATCATGAACTTCGCGCCGCTACGGTGCGCCTTGCGCAGGGTGTAAATCAGTTTAATGATCGCATCAGCGGTCACGCCAGAAGCCGAACCGGAAGCGATGTGCTGAAGTTTGCCAAACGCACGGGTCTTGTCATCTTCATCGGTGGACTCATAAGCCAGAAAACCTTTTGGTTTTTTGCTGCCGTCGCCACTGGTAAAGGCAATTTCTTCCTGTTCGGCAAATTCCAGCGCCAGTTCACTGTTGATCCAGTCTTCCACATTGAAAAAAGCATCATCGAGCATTTTCTGGGTAGCCTGCGGGTTGCCGTAGATTTCCCCCATAAAAGGTTCAATCAGCCCCAGTTTTGAGGTGGCGGTTTCCGGACGCGTATCCGTTTCCCCCACCCATCCGGACTTAGTGCCGCCCAGATTCACCAGTTTTTTATAATCCGAGCCACCGAGGGTGATCACAGTGGCTTCCTGGCGCATCACCACCTCATCTTTCAGCAGCGTCAGGATGGTACGATCCAGTTCTTCCGGAATGGCATAACCACCATCTTCATCATTACCTACCTGAAGCGCCTTACGTTCAAGTTCACGCAGACCGTCTTCACGCCCCTTGCGCATAAATCCGATAAACGCTTCTTTGTGTTCACCGGCAACTTTATTTTGCGTGCCGCCTGCCGGACGCTTGATGTCTGCCAGCTCTTTTTCCAGGTCGCTTTTCAGGTTCTCCAGCTCGCTGATTTGCCCGTTCAGGCTTTCCACCTGTTCGGCCAGCTTGCTTTTTTCCTGTTCGATCGCGTCAATGCGCTTGTCGTTTTTTGCCTTAAAATCGTCAAACTTCTGCTGCAAATCCTGCGCGACCTGTTCAACGTCTTTAATATCAACAGCCATTATTTACTCCTGGTTAAAATTTAAGATTTTTCAATGCATTCAGTGCGGCATCCACATCCTCAGCATTACGCAGGGATAAAGCGCCGTATCCCCCGGCCATGAATGCTTTGGCCTGGGTTCGCGAAAGTCCAACATCGCGCAGGACCCGCTCAATGATTTTCTGATCAGGGATCTCCCCACGCGCCAGCGCATTTTTCACATCGCTGATGCGAGCCTCATCATTGGAAGGAAACGTCACCAGACTGACCTCCCACAGGTCGATCTCTTTCAGCAGGAATACCCCTTTTTCACGGTCGTACTCCCAGTCTTTCAGGATGTAGCCAATAGAAAGGCCGGTTAAAGAACCGGCCTTCATATGGGCATGTGCACGTTTTGCCAGGGGATCATCATCAATGAGTAATCGTCCCCTGACATAAAGCCCGACATCATCTTCTTTCATTTCGGTGTACACACCGATGGGCTCATCTATGCGGTGCTGCCAGAGCAACGCAGGCAGCGCCTTTTTTTCGCTCCATTTCTGGAGTGTTGTGGTAAAGGCTCCGGGGACCACCACATCATCGTGGCTGTCCTTAACACCAAAAACAGAACCGTAACCTTCAAATTCCCCGGAATCACTGACGGATTTCAGGTTCAGCGGTATATCAAGACGCTGTTTTGTCTGCATCTCCACTCTCCTTTTTCTTACCGTTGTCATCGCCAGCAGAGGGACTGGTGGTCATGTTCATCGGTGTCAGATACACATCACCGCCCGGTCGGGGATTCATATCTTCCAGATCACGGCAGTCATTAGGGGAATAAATCCCCCAGTTGATCCCCGTGGCATACGCTTCAAAGCGGGATTTCATGTCACCACGCAACAACGCCCCGGCATTAAATTTGGCGTAAAATTTTCCCTTTTTACTCTCCCTCACCAGCCCTGTATTGATCCGCTGTTCAATACGGGTCAGATACGGCACAAGGGAATAGTTAATGAAGCCAAGCCCCAGCTCTTCAATATTGTTGAAGGTGGCGCGGTCAGTGTTCTGCACCATATGCAGTGGCACGCGGAAAAGACGACAGATTTCTTCCAACTGAAACTTGCGGGTTTCCAGGAACTGGCTGTCCTCGGCATTCAGTGCCACCGGCTTCCAGTCCAGCCCCATTTCCAGAATCATCGGACGGTGCGCATTACCCAGCCCAAGATGACGCTCCTCAAAATCCCTCTTCATGCGCTCATAAGCATCCGGCGTGAGCTTTTGTTCCGTACGCAACACACCGGATGTCACAGCACCGTTACCAAACAACCTGGCGCCGTGCTCCTCGGTTGCCGCTGCCAGTGAAATGGCCTCACGCGCATACGCAATGGGATTCAGCCCGACCAGTCCGTCCAGCGTCAGAGTACGCACATGCCAGATTTCATCCTGGGTCAGCACATCCACGGAACCATCCGGAAACGTCACCTGATAAACCGGCTGCCACTGACAGTTCAGCTTCGGCTCCACACAACCCGGATCTATCGGAAGAAGCTCCACCACTTCTCCCAGCGCCTTCACCTTGTAAGCGTAAAAATTCCCCCGCAAACACAGGCAGACAATGACCAGTTCCCAGAATTCCTGCGGTGTCATGTAGCCATTGGGTTTTGCCGAAATCAGCTTATGCAGTCGTTCATCCACCGCCCGTGTTTTAAGGGTGCCGGTGATTTTGTAGAGGCTACAGGGCAGCATACCAACAGACTCCGCCAGCACTCTGACGCAGGAATACACCGCCGTCAGCCGCATGGCCCGCTGACTGCTGATCCGCTTTCCGGTATAGGTGTCGTATGACAATCCCAACTCTTCCGCAAGCATCCCGGGTGTTGTAACGGGAGTGTTATTTTTGCGTTGAAAAAGCCCCTGGAAAAACATTACTCACCTCCGGAGGCGACCCGCTGACCGCGATCGAGATAACGCGCAACCAGCCACGACCAGCACAGACACAGCGCCCCGGCAACAACAAAACCCGACGGGGGATAAATCAGCCAGGCACCATACGACAGCAAAAGCGCCCCCAGCACACCCACCAGTGGCGTGAGAATTATCAGAAACATAATGCCCTCGGTTAAAGCGAGCGGATACCAACACTAATCAGGTGTTCAGACAGATCCGGCTCCGGTTCACCGCCATTGACCAGCATCCGGCTCATTGCTGTAAACATCGCAACAGGACCGTCGATTTTGGCTTCCGGCGTGGATTTATTCGGGAAAATATTGTCGTTTTTGTCCGGTTTCACCGTAACGTTAGACATCATCCAGTTCATGACCGGATGATTGCTGTGATGGAAACGCCCGGCATAGACCAGTGATTCCGTTTCCTTCATGGCCTCTGACAGATTGCGGACCGTCTGCGGAACTTCCACCAGCGGTATCCCTTCTTCAGCCAGCGCCAGACTGAACTGCATTGCGCTCCACGGGTCAAATCCCAGTTCCCTCAGGTTTTCACCGCCAATCCATTCCAGTAGGTCACTTTTTATCTGAGCATGATCGATAACATCACCATCCGTCAGGATGAGCTTATCCATCTCCGCCCACTTCCGGTAAAGTTCTGCCTGCTGCCGTGAACACCGATCCAGTCGCCCTTCCGGAAGCCAGAATTTAAAATCGGCATGAACATGCCCGTTATCGGTTCGCCAGAGTTTTGCCGCCGCGCAGATATCAATCTTATGAGCAAGGTCGACACCGACCCACATGGGATACGTTTTCAGCTCATGCTGTGGAGCAATATATTCGCACTTCTCCCACTTAATCATGTCCATCCAGGCCGATTCGGCAGTGACCCACACATTCATGTGTTTGGTGAAAAAATTCACCCGCGCCGAGACCTGCTCCTTCGCTTTTTTCGCCAGACGACGCAGATCATCCCAGCGTTTACAGATGCCCAGGCCCGGATTCGCTTTCTGCCAGACCGTTTCATCAAACGGATCATCTCCCTCATCGAGCGTGTAAATAATCGCAAAGTAGGAGTCATCTTTTACCGCGCCCTCCACGTCACTGTTATAGCCTCGCAATACCTTGATGGCGTAATCGCGTTGCTCGTAACAAATCCCTTCCTTGTTAAAGCCCGCCGTGGTGATACCAAATAACAGGGACTGCAGACGGGCACCGGTTGCCGTTTCCAGAACGTCCCACACGTCACGGGTTTTATGAGCATGCAGCTCATCAATAATGGCGCAGTGGATGTTCAGACCGTCCAGGTTGTTTGCATCCGAGGAAAGCGGTTCAAATTTTGATGCGCTCTGCTCCTGGTAAATCGCCAGCTTGTTGAAATCAAACAACCGCCCGAGTGTCGACCGGGCTTTTCTGACCATATTTTTGGCGTCTTCAAACACAATTCTGGCCTGGTCACGCGTGGTTGCGGCTGAATACACCTCAGCCCCGCCTTCACCATCTGCCCCCGTCATATACAGACCGATACCCGATGACAGGGTTGATTTTGCGTTTTTACGGGCAACTTCGTTGTACGCCGTCCGGAACCGGCGCACCATCACCGGGCGTCCGCTGCCATCGCTGCGCATGACAACTTCCCCGGTCTCTTCATTCACCAGCGGAATGACAAAACCAAAAATATTAATGAGGATAAATACATGCCAGTCCATCAATTCAATGGGCTGGCCTGCCAGCGCCCCTTTCACATGAGGCACAAATTTGTAGAAATTCAGGATGTGCTGCGCACGGGGTTCACTAAAATAAATCCCCCGCTCTTCGCCATACTTCAGATCATCAAGAAAACGCTGGCAGGCCAGACGGACAAATTCGCCAGCGACTATTTCTCCTGCAACAACACGTTCGGCGTAGCGGATCCCGTCAGCCACTTTTGCCATCAGTCTCTCGCTTTTAAAAGCTCTGCCAGCGGATCAACATCATCCGGTCCGGCGGTATTTACTTTCGCCCGGCTTGCCGGTGACATACCAAATTCTGCAAGCATCGCCCGGATCCGCTTCCAGGCATCCGCTTTCATCGCAGCAGCCGGGTGTGCCTTAATCAGCACATCACCGTTCTGCGTTTCCGTGCGGTAGGTGTACCCCTCAACATCGAGTGTTTCGCAGTGATGCCGGTATTCGGTGTAGGCTTCCACCAGTAACTCGAGTGCACGCGCATCAAGCTGAGAAATGATCCCTTCCGCATTCAGTTCTTCCGCCATTCGCCTGAACCAGTACTTCCCCTGCGCCCCTAAATGTTGCGGAATTTTAGGGAGACCTTTTTCATCCTTTTTAGCGGCTTTTTTGGGGTCTTTAACGGGGCGCTTTGAGGGGTTGCCTCGTATCAAATGCAGGCGTGGCGGGGTTTTCGGGGGTCCTGACATAATCGGTTTTACCTATCAATCATTTAATCACATTCCAAAAAAAAGTTTTCGAACCTGCGGCGATGCGAGGAAAGGTCAGGCGGCGGTACTGAACAGCCAGGGTTGCAGAGATTTGACCCGCCCCTCCCCTGCAGATGGGAGCTGTTATCAATTGATGCGTTCGCGCGCTGTTTTTGCTTTATGGCAGGGCCAGCACAGACTCTGCAGGTTACTGTCTGCATCTGTGCCACCATGAGCTTTCGGAATGATGTGGTCCACAGTTCTGGCTTCAACGGCTCTCCCATTGCGCAGGCAGTTTTGACACAGATGATTATCACGCTTCAGTATGCGCGCACGTATGGCATCCCATTTCGAGCCATAGCCACGCTGGTGGCGACTCAGTCCGCGTTGATGCTGTACCCATCCTTCGCCACGATGTTTATCGCAGTAACCAGAACTGTCTGTGGTTGTACCTGCACATCCACGCTTACGGCAGGCACGTGGGATTAGTGATGGCATAAATACCTCATACCCTGCGAAATGTTTACCACGATAAAAAGGCTACTTAATGCACTGAGTGCGGATATACTCCTGTGCCCCTTCCAGTTGCATCTGCATCGTCATCAGCCGCTCTCTGAGGGTGAAATAATCCCGTTCAGCGGTGTCTGCCAGTCGGGGGATGGTTGCATTATCCACGCTGGTGGGTCCGGTGGATTCACGCACGGCTGCGTAGCAACTGGCATTGACCCGCAGGCGCTTACGACCAGCGGCAACATCAGCGCGCAGAGTTTCATTTTCAGCTTTCGCATTAGCTAATTCTCTCGAGTACTTTGCATCGAGCGCAGCAACATCACGCTGACGCTGCTGCATGTCAGCGATGGTGGCGTTCGCCAACTTCAACTCTCTGGCGTTTTTGTCGCGCTGCTCTTTGTAAGCGATGGCGTTATCACGGTAATGATTAACAGCCCACGACAGGCAGACGATGATGCAGATAACCAGAGCGGAGGTAATCGCGGTTACTCTGCTCATTGTTGCCCCCACAAACAGACTTCACGCTCAATCTCACGGCGAGTCATGAGACCTTTCCATTGCTTACCACCAGCGTATGTCCAGCGACGTAGTTGATCACATGCACCTTTGATATCGCCCTGGTTGATTTTGCGAAGAAGCGTCGATGTTCTGAAATTGCCAGCACCCACGTTATAGACGAACGAGTAAAGAGCGCCGCGCATTGTTTCCGGTATATCGACTTTGATGTACGGGTTAATTTGTCTGGCGACCGTGGCAAGGTCTTTATTCAGGAGGGCTTTGCATTCTGCTTCGGTATACGTTTTACCGAGCATGATGTCTTTTCCGGTGTGTCCGTGACATACAGTCCATACACCAACAATATCTTTGTATGGTATGTAACTGACACCTTCCAGACCATCGTTACCACTTGGTCCAGTGATTAACACAGATGCTATAGCAATAGCCCCGCCACCAATAGCCGTAGCAACGGCTTTTCGTAATGATGGAGGCATTATTCACCTCTCGCAGCCTTTCGTCTGTCTTCTCTGATTTTGAAATACAGATTTGTCAGATAAGTGAGAAAACCCAACACAAGGCTTCCAAGCACTCCAATTGCAGCCCACTGTGACGGACTGACCTGATCCAACCACTGCAAAAACCAGTATCCCGCACTACCAGCGGATGTTCCGTAGGCAATGCCAGTTGAGATTTTGTCCATTGATTTCATAGCAACGCCTCCGCAAGTAACGGATTGCGTAGTTCTTATATTGGGAATGGGAAAAAGAAGGCCGCAGCATAACTATCACTGATGAATTCAGGACAGCCAGTGGCTACGGCTCAGTTTGGGTTGTGCTGTTGCTGGGCGGCGATGACGCCTGTACGCATTTGTTGATCCGGTTCTACTTCCGGCATTCGCTTAATTCAGCACAACGGAAAGAGCACTGCGCGGCACCTTTCACCAATTCCGCGAGGTCTGCGGGTTCAGTGCTCTTACCTGTTGTGCAGACAAAAAAACCCGCACGGCGGCGGGTTGTAAAAATTCTTCTAACGTCAGGCATAAAACGCCCATCGTTAGGGCGAATTTACCACAGATTCCGGAAAAATCAACCTTGTTATCTGGTTACCTTTTTTAACTGCCGCTCCGCCCATGCCTCTTCAATGTCAAACCGAACCACCAGAGTGTCATAGAATTGCTTAACCGTTTTTTCCCATGACGCGCGTGTTATCTGATTTGTCACCTCACATATGGCATTAAATGCCTCCGTCGACGGCAGTCTTTCATAGCCACGACCGCCACAACGCTGGCAGTCCCTGATAAAAGGCATGCCCCGTTTTTCTGACTCTTCACGATGAATGGCTACACCACGCCCACGGCAATCCTTACAGGCGGTGGAGACCTCACCCTTTCCCCCGCATTCAGGACAGGCAACTTTTACCACTTCCCGGACTTTTTTCCATTCTTCCCAGTAAGACGGATACACGCCTTTTGTACACTTTGCCCATACTGGCGGCTTGCCATCCGGATACTGGACCTTGTTTGTAAAAACTACGCTTTCAATAAATTTTTTCCCGCCGCAACAAGGGCACTGTTTTTTACTAGCTGCACTGCGGGCATAATCCTCAAAAGCGTACGAAGCCATAATGCGCATCACTGCCGGTTTTATTTCTGCCGGAAGTTTTCTCAACGCCGCCACGCGATCGCACTGACTTAATGCATAATCTGCCAGTAATTCTGTTGCCCGCGCCCTGTCATTCATACTAATGCCCATTTTCCCCAGGAACGCAGAAAATCCCATCTCAGCACGGTTTTGTGTCATACCCTGCGCAGCCATCACATCAGTGATACTCAGCGTATCTTTTGACGTCGAGACGGATGCATCAGTCAGGCCAGGCGATTTTGGGGAGTAGTATTTCGGTAAATCTTCCAGCTTCATTTATTGACCTGCCCGTCATGCATTATTTCGTAAATTTTCACGCCCAGTCGACCACCAGGAACGAGCTGACCGCGCACTATATTGATTTCGTCAAACTGCTCATCGTCGATAAGCAGTCCTGCATGTGTCAGTGCATCCAGTGGTGCCTTCAGGATATTGTCCAGGTCGCGGCGGCGCTTATCCGGTGGCTCTGCAATAATCCTGATTGCCAATCTACCGGACAGATTTAATTTCAGTCGCTGCTGGCGAACAATAAGCGCCACATCCCGGCGATAACGCTCACCGGCTTTTGATACAAAATATACGCCACCACGACGGCGCCAGTAGGTGTTCACCGACGGCGGGTAAGGCAAAACAAATTCTATGCGCTCAGTCATTTATGCTTTCCACTTCAGGACACCCGAATTTCTCGCGTGCATTAAAAAACGAATCAGCAACAACAGCTGGCTGCCGTGTTTTTCTTCAAAATCTTTTACCCCGGCGTGCAGTTCGTTATGACATTTACGGCACAGCGGAATAACAAACAAATCATCAGCCTTTGTTCCCATCCCTCCCAGTCCATGACCAATGATGTGATGCGGATCATCTGCCTGATTACCGCACGTCATGCATTTCTGCGTTTTTACCCAGCGCGTGTATACAGGCATCTCTTCCCGTTGTGGTTTCTGGCGCTGGAGATACTGAGCCGGTGACTCCGGATCAACAGCAATGCTGACCACCGTCTTTTCCTGTGGCGGGTTTTGCTGGTGGGCGTGAGGCAGCGGCGCAAGATTTTTTGTGCGCTGCTTCAGTATGCTGGTGGCGGTCTGCTCTCCCGGTACGATGTCGCTTTCGCGGTACAAGGAGCGGATTTTTTCCGCACGTAACCCCAAAGAACGACGTAATACTGCCTCCGGAAGCGCGTCCGCCACTTGATTGCAGACCGCCCACCAGGATAATTCAGCCAGCGATAACTCCCGCTCCTGCGTGCCATTCATTGCATGGCGTATGACGTCAATCATCCATGCTGACAGGTTTTGATGAGCAAGTTGCTCGAGTGATTCGGATGTCTGGTCACGCAGCTGGTTGTCGCAGTGCCAGCACAACACCATCGCGCCAGCGCCATAACGGTGAATGACGGTTTCACTGTGGTGATAATCGCCGTATGGCCACTGGCAGGATTTAACATGGCGCAGTAACCAGTCAGACAATGCGCCAGCGCCACCAGCAGCACGAATCACTCGTTCGTCGCTGAAAAATGGCAGTAATGATTTATCCTCCGCCAGCGGCTGGCGAACGGCAGGAACGACCCCGGACGGCAGATTACGCATGCTTTTTGGCTCCGGTTCCACCAGCACTCGAGGATTATGAAATACCTGCATGGATTCACGGCCCGGCTTTAGCACCACCAGCCCAAGTTCCGGTACCGGAACAGGTCGAAGTAATACCCGCACGTTACCTCCAGATGCGTTGCTGGAATGTGCGGGATGGACGCGGCGGGCGTTCGGAATAAGGGAGCCTGACGTAGATTATCCAGTGACGGTAGTCGAGGCTAAGGGCTTTCTTAAACTCATACCCACGTCTGCGGTAGTTATGAATCAGCCATTCGGCCTGTTCTTCAGTGCAGGGATCGTGCTGATACCAGTCATATTTGAATGCGTGAGAACGCAGCCCGTGCCTGCTGGCAAGGTCGGTATCAGAATTGTGATGTTTGGTATTGTGCGCCATCGGTTGTCTCTGCTGGCGCAGCAGGTGCCAGTTGTTCAGGCTGGCGTGCGTATTGTAAACCAGAATGCCAGAAAAAAACAAAACCCGCCGAAGCGGGTATGCTAAAACAAACTGAAGGTAATATGCCGGACTTGTAAAGGAACGATAGAATAATTATCGGATTAAATCCTGACTCAATCCATAGGGTTTACAGCGTTTTCACTAATAATTTACCGTCCCGCTATACATTACTGCCCAGTTTTAACGAAGTTTTTAAAGGAAACAATTGCCTGATAGGGGTTTGGTTGACAGCCAAACATATTATCGCAAAAAGGCTTGATGAAAATTCTTGCAGATCCATCTTCATTTGGCATTTTACTCACTTGATAAGCGAGGAATGGGCTATTTGGTGAAGGGTTATAAGTGGAAATTAGCGTGTCTGTCGCCGTTTGAATTTTCCATGAGGAATTATTAGCCAACCAGAATTGCGCTCGTTTCCAATAAAAGTCACATTGCTTTTCATCTTTACATGTTAGTGGTTTCATTGCTTCTGCTTTCAACGCAGGATCGATCTTTGCTGCACACCCTCCCAACATTACTGTTGCAATCATTACACCTGCAACTAAAACAAGTTTCTTCATCTCCCTGCCCCCATCAGTAAAAGTTCGGTTCTCTGATAATAGAGTTAATCAACGGAAAAACGCCGAAGCGGGTTAAGTGTGGGTGCATTGAGGATGCCTGACACATCAGAGGTGGCGAGGGATTTCTCCCCCGCCTGGTCTCTTACTCCTCAGGTTCGTAAGCTGTGAAGACAGCGACCTCCGTCTGGCCGGTTCGGATTCGTACCTCGCAGAGGTCTTTCCTCGTTACCAGTGCCGTCACTATGACGGTTAAACAGATGACGATCAGGGCGATTAGCATCGCCTTTTGCTGCTTCATAGCCTGCTTCTCCTTGCCTTTCGGCACGTAAGAGGCTAACCTAGATTTGCCGTTCATAGATTGAGCCTCAGATTAATGTTAAGCGTCTTGCAGGACGCGTAATGTTAACTGGGGCTTTTCTCTATCTGCCTTTGGTGTTCATGCCTGAGACAGATAGCCTCAAGCACCCGCAGCCATTCTACTTAACTCCCGTTACCTCGCCAATATGAAATCAGTCAGAAAGGCGATCCATAAGAACAACAGCAAGGCAATAAATTGCCATTACAGCAGCAATAGCCAGCGCACATTTGAGAACCAGCACCACAACCTCCTGTATTGGACGTACACCAGTCCTGATAAATATGAGGCTGTCTCGTCAGTGATTCAATACAACTATTGGGTATAGTTTCTGTGATTTTGTTCTGTAGAAATGGAACATAATAACCTGTCACCACCAGCACTTCTTTAAATACGCCAAGTCCGACGCAAGCTAACCTTCTAGCCCGCTTTGAGCGAAGAACGGACTGAGTAATTCAGGCCGTTAGCGACACTATGACATCATTAGCAACCAACCAGGAGTTGGTAATAGATGAGTTAATTAATTGATTAAAAACCGACGATTTTACTAGATTACGGGAAGAAGAAAGGCCGCTGGTACGGCCTCCCAGAGACTAGTCTATTGTTATGCTTAGAAACGCTTTTCTATCTCTTTTTCTCTTTCGTTTATTGCATCGTCAATGATTTTTTTTGCTGAATTAATTTGTGGTGTTTTTTCTGGTAATACATCTTCAAGATCTTTGGCAATTTTCTTTAATTTATCGATTTCTTTAGTTAAATCAGTTACAGATTTATCCGCTATTGACTTTGTCATTTTTCCATATTCCATTCAATTTATTTATCAATCAGTTACCCGTAAACCTTATCATGGATTCCAATTATCGACAGCTGGGATTTTTACTTTCTTGATCTGCCCCAGGCGAATGACATATCCCCATTAACCAATGTCCGCTCCTAGCACTTAGTAGACATTAATAGATTGTAAGCGTTCCCGTCATGTAGCGGTCACCGATTGGTGACGAATTGAAGCGGATCATTGATGAAAGTCGCAATAACGTGGCCAGCCCATTTATCGTTCACCAGATCCCGGAACGGCAGGTTAAACGCAGCAAAGAAGTTTCTCATCCCACTCAAGTTGCACCAGACTATTTGAGTCGGTCGTTTTCAGCTACGCGTGACAAGCTGGGTTTATATGACAAACGGCCGATGGATGAAAGGCCAACCTTTCACGAAATTCGCGCCTTAGCAGCACATCTTTTTGATCAGCAGGGCATCGATCCACAAGGACGAATGGCACACAGCGATGCGAAATCAACTAAAATCTACACGCAAAACCATATCGACTGGGTTGTAGTTCCACATGGAGAAATTAAAGCCAGCTAGCACCAAGTAAGGCATAGAATTTTATTAACCAAGGAGCATATGACCAGTAATTAATTCTTACCGGAAAGTTAGCCCTGCTAAAATTAATATTAACAAATAAAAAAATAGGGGCAAATATTTATATTTGCCCTCGCAACATATTTATCTTCTTTTCAGTTCCTTGGGAAGAAAAGCATCTATTTCTTCTTCAGAAAATGTTAAATCTTCTTTGTTTTTTAATGCGTCCTGTGCTTTTTTATAAGCTTCAAATGTTGTACTAGGAGAGCCTGAATACACTGAATGTAAACTCTCGAGTAACGAATCCCGCTCTGACTGCAATTGCTCGATTGGTTTTTCACCCATTGCTAAGTCTGTAAGCAATGATAAATACTTTTCTCGGATTAACCAGATCTCATTTGCAGCCTGCTTATGTTTTTGCGCCAACTCACCAAGGTCATAATCTTTGGTATAAGCGTTAAGAATGAGAAGCAGTGTTGAAACAACAATCCCAACCCCCGTGCCTACTTCACCCGCGCCGAAAAAAGTTGCTAGAAAGCCTCCAGTAGTTAAGGCGGAGAGAATTATTTGCCAAAACTTTATAGAAGATAGTCGAGATAGGAGAATGTCTGAGCATTTTTCATGCGTCTTATGTGAGTAAACGACCCGACCATAACACTCTCTGATCTGCCCTTCTAAAACCCTTCTAGATTCAGGTGTATCCTTAGTCTGGAAATGTTGATCCATAAATCTCCCGCCATTTTTGCTTAGCCGACCATTCGCGTTTTGGGGTCGCCATTTCATGCTCTATAGCTTCGAGTGAAATGTTATAGCACCGTTTTGCTTTATATTGGAAAAGCCCTTTACCATAGACATACTGACCACTTCCTGGCGCTTTCCAATACTCCTTACTCGTATCTTGATCAGCCATCCATTTGAAGAAATCACGACTCATGAAATCGTAGTAAAGATACGACTTATCTCTATGCGCCCAATTTTCAATGAATTGATACGCAAGCGTATCAATGAGTAAACCACTTATAGGTACATCCCATTTACGCTTCCAAGCTCTTGCCATTCTACAAAGTTGCACCAAATTGTTATTGGTAATGTTATTTCTTAACCTCATTGCAGAAATTTCTGGCTTTGGATTTGTAATCCTCCAACGGCCACCACCGTTCGCATCAGGAAATGTGTAACTATCACTAACATTGAGGAAAGCTGGAACGACTTCAAATGTAATTCCATCATTGAACGGTACAAGGATCACTTGACCGTCACCTCTAATACTAGTGGTAGCATAGGTTTTTTCAATAGATCTCTTAACCGCTTGAAGCAATGCTGACTGCCCATTTCCTAAGTAGCTATTGTATTTTTGATACTCGGAATATGGTAGCTGAAAAATCATATCCAGATCGCTCAAGCCTTGCGTAGCTGTGTTCCGACCATATGATCCAACGTAGAGACTATGAGAAGTATCAGAACTGCTATCCCAAAAATCCGTATTTAAACGCTTCGTTATATTCCTATATCTAGTTGAAATTGTTCCACCATCTTTTACAGTCAGATTGGAGCAAAATCCGCAAAACCACTCAGCTAAACCCATGCTCAATTCCTTTTCTAAAATCTAATGAAAAATTCAAGGGCGTATGTTCCATGCATCATTGATAACTTTTTTCAGTCAGCTGGAGCAACATAATTGATACTAACTAGCTGTTTCTTCAAGTGAGTAACCTACTTTAGCATCAAGGTATTATACCTACCAAGCATGGGGAGAAACCACCACTTAAGCCATTGAAGTATATAGAGCAGATTTTGTTGAAAAAGCACTGTTTGTTTATACATATGAATAGTGCTTTTAACCAGCAATAGCGCGGCTCTCAGCGTTTTACAAGCAGTGTCATGGGGTGTCGGGGATCGGAAGTTCAAATCCTCTCGTGCCGACCAAAAAGATTATATAAACCAGCCTGTTATTGCTGGTTTTTTATGCCTACCTTCCTGGTAGGGAAGCTATGGGGAATTTATATGAACGCATCCCGTTTTGCACAGCTTCCATTGTTTTGACATTGACGGTAGGTTGCAGCTTTATATCCGGCTTTATTGCAGCCATAAAGCTGCGAGCCCCTATGTAATTCGCTGACTCACA
>NZ_PTSB01000044.1:0-18918 GCF_002965125.1 Escherichia sp. MOD1-EC6162 | reverse complement strand
GCCGCATCTAAAATCAGGTGGAACGCTAGTTTATGCCACCTGTTCGGTGTTACCGGAAGAGAATAGCCAACAGATTAAAGCCTTCCTGCAACGCACTGAAGATGCAATGCTTTGCGAAACAGGAACACCAGAGCAACCGGGTAAACAAAATCTGCCCGACGCCGAAGAAGGTGACGGCTTCTTTTACGCTAAGCTAATTAAAAAGTGATGAGATAACGGGTCGCGACTGATGAAAATTATCATTCTGGGTGCCGGCCAGGTTGGTGGCACGCTGGCGGAAAACCTGGTAGGCGAAAATAACGATATTACCGTTGTCGATACCAATGGTGAGCGTCTGCGGACCTTGCAGGATAAATTTGACCTGCGAGTCGTTCAGGGTCATGGCTCTCACCCACGGGTCTTGCGAGAGGCCGGTGCCGATGACGCCGATATGCTGGTTGCAGTAACCAGTTCAGATGAAACCAATATGGTTGCCTGTCAGGTAGCCTACTCGCTTTTCAACACCCCTAACCGTATCGCTCGCATCCGTTCACCAGATTACGTCCGGGATGCCGATAAGCTCTTTCATTCAGACGCTGTACCAATTGATCATCTGATAGCACCAGAGCAGTTGGTTATCGATAATATTTACCGGCTGATTGAATATCCCGGCGCATTACAGGTGGTGAACTTCGCAGAAGGCAAAGTCAGCCTGGCAGTAGTCAAAGCCTATTATGGCGGCCCGCTGATTGGTAATGCGCTTTCGACCATGCGCGAGCATATGCCACATATCGATACCCGTGTAGCGGCCATCTTCCGTCACGATCGCCCCATTCGTCCACAAGGATCAACCATCGTTGAAGCTGGCGATGAAGTGTTCTTTATTGCCGCTTCGCAACATATCCGCGCAGTGATGAGTGAATTACAGCGCCTGGAAAAACCGTATAAACGCATTATGTTGGTTGGTGGCGGTAATATCGGTGCCGGGTTGGCGCGTCGACTGGAAAAAGATTACAGCGTCAAACTCATCGAACGTAATCAGCAACGTGCCGCCGAGCTGGCAGAAAAATTGCAAAATACGATCGTCTTTTTTGGTGATGCATCAGATCAAGAACTGTTGGCCGAAGAACATATTGATCAAGTTGATCTGTTCATCGCCGTCACCAACGATGACGAGGCCAATATCATGTCGGCCATGCTTGCTAAACGCATGGGTGCGAAAAAGGTAATGGTGTTGATCCAGCGTCGCGCTTATGTGGATCTGGTTCAAGGAAGCGTGATCGATATTGCGATTTCACCGCAACAGGCAACCATTTCTGCGCTACTCAGTCACGTACGAAAAGCAGATATCGTTGGTGTTTCCTCATTACGCCGCGGTGTAGCTGAAGCTATTGAAGCCGTTGCTCACGGGGATGAAAGTACTTCTCGTGTTGTCGGTAGGGTTATAGATGAAATTAAACTGCCGCCGGGAACAATTATCGGTGCTGTGGTTCGTGGAAATGATGTCATGATAGCCAATGATAATTTGCGCATTGAGCAAGGCGATCACGTGATTATGTTCCTGACAGATAAAAAGTTTATTACCGACGTTGAACGCCTCTTCCAGCCAAGCCCTTTCTTCTTGTAATTCATGAGGCGTCTTGTGGCGCCTTATTATTTCCTTTTGTTTTTCAAGGTTTAATTAAATTCATTCCTGACAGGAAAATGGCTTAACATTTGTTAGACTTATAAATGTCAGCTTCATAGGGAGAATAAGATGAGCATTATTAAAGAATTTCGCGAATTTGCGATGCGCGGGAATGTGGTGGATTTGGCTGTGGGTGTCATTATCGGTGCGGCCTTCGGTAAGATTGTCTCTTCACTGGTTGCCGATATCATCATGCCGCCGCTAGGTTTGTTAATTGGTGGGATCGACTTTAAACAGTTTGCTGTCACGTTACGCGATGCGCAGGGGGATGTGCCCGCTGTTGTCATGCATTACGGTGTCTTCATTCAAAACGTATTTGATTTTCTGATTGTTGCCTTTGCCATCTTTATGGCGATTAAGCTAATCAACAAACTGAATCGTAAAAAAGAAGAACCGGCAGCGGCACCAGCACCAACTAAAGAAGAAGTGTTACTGACAGAGATTCGCGATTTGTTGAAAGAGCAAAATAACCGCTCTTAACAAATGCCTGAAAGCAGAAGGCCAGTGGTAAAAAAGTGATTTACTTTCTTGCCACTGGCCTCCCAGTTATTCCGGTTACCCTGTTTGCCTTTACGCATGTAACTTCCTTTCCCTTTCTTATTTTTCTCAACTCGTTGTCTGAACAAGGGATCATGCAGTAATGCTTCAATCGCATTATCCTTTATCTGCCCTTTAGTATGCTGATATCGACTCATAAAAACTCCTGTTGGTTATTTAACCGCGCGAGTGTAATCCTGCCAGTGCAATAAATCAACAGCCTGTTTTCACACCACTTGCACCTTGCTCAAGAGCTTCGAGAATTGAGCAATAAACGCTGCTATGGGCTGTTCCGCAGCAGGCATCATTAAGTCGTTGCAGTGAACGTTGCATACTCTGCAACTCAGCTATTCGTGCTTCCACTTCCTGTAGTCTTTCCTGCACAATGCCTTTTGATTCCTGGCAGGTATGATGTTCAGGATCGATACGGATCGACAACAACTCACGGATCGACTCAAGACTAAAACCGAGCTGTCTGGCATGGCGAATAAACTTCAAACGTCGGAGATCGCTTTCGGTATAAAGACGAAAACCACCTTCGGTACGTACTTCATGATCCATCATCTGCTGCTTTTCATAATAACGAATAGTGTCAGGCGTCACTTCCGCCAATTTTGCCAGCTCACCAATGCGATACATAAACGCTCTCTCAGTTGTCATTAATTTTATTCAGAAGCTTACCTGCATATTCGCCATGTAAAAATTCTGTGCTCAAACCTGCTTGTCGCAGTTTTAACTCTAGCAAAGATAACCTGCGGCTAACTTCCTGATATTGTGGATCGTCCTGACGAATGCTTTTAAGAATATCCAGAAGCTGAATTGCTTCCCTCCGCTGCTCAAGTTCTGGCGGTAAACAACCGGCATTCTTCAACAAGCGATACCCCGCACGTAATTCCGGTGGCACATGGGAATCATCATCCAGTATCAATGGTTCGCCGCTACCTGGTAGGTTATCAAACTCACCTTTCGCTTGCGCTTCTGATATATGGCGCTCTGCCCACTGGTCAAGTAACCACATAAATACTCCAGGGGATGAACAAAAAGAGTACAGCTATTGTAGATAAGTGGGGATGCGACGGGTATAAAAAAACCCGCCGGGGCGGGTTTTTTTACGTTGCTTCAGATTACTCTGCAGCAGCTTCTGCTTTCGATTCAGAACGATCAACCAGCTCGATGTATGCCATCGGCGCGTTGTCGCCTGCACGGAAGCCACACTTCAGAATGCGAGTGTAACCACCGGCGCGGCTCGCGAAACGCGGGCCCAGCTCGTTAAACAGTTTTGCCACGATCTCGTTATCACGAGTACGGGCGAATGCCAGACGACGATTAGCTACGCTATCAGTCTTGGCAAGAGTAATCAGCGGCTCAACTACGCGGCGCAGCTCTTTCGCTTTAGGCAGAGTCGTCTTGATGATTTCATGACGAACCAGTGAACCTGCCATATTGCGGAACATAGCCTGGCGATGGCTGCTGTTGCGGTTCAGTTGACGACCACTCTTACGATGGCGCATGACCTTATCCTTCTCAGTAAAACCTTAACCTGTGATCCGGTTACTCGTCAGCGATGCTTGCCGGTGGCCAGTTTTCCAGGCGCATGCCCAGAGACAGTCCACGGGAAGCCAGCACGTCTTTAATCTCAGTAAGAGATTTTTTACCAAGGTTAGGCGTTTTAAGAAGCTCAACCTCGGTACGCTGTACCAGATCACCGATATAGTGGATAGCTTCTGCTTTAAGGCAGTTAGCAGAGCGGACAGTCAATTCCAGATCGTCAACAGGGCGCAGCAGGATCGGATCGAACTCTGGTTTCTCTTCTTTCACTTCCGGCTGACGTACATCACGTAAGTCAACGAAAGCTTCCAGTTGTTCAGCCAGAATGGTTGCCGCACGACGAATCGCCTCTTCAGGATCGATTGTGCCGTTGGTTTCCATTTCGATGACCAGCTTGTCCAGGTCGGTACGCTGTTCTACACGCGCTGCTTCAACATTGTAGGCAATACGCTCTACAGGGCTGTAGCATGCGTCGACCAGCAGACGGCCGATTGGGCGCTCATCTTCTTCCGAATGAATTCGGGTAGAAGCCGGCACATAACCACGACCGCGCTGAACTTTGATACGCATGCTAATAGACGCGTTCTCATCGGTCAGGTGGCAGATCACGTGCTGCGGCTTGACGATTTCGACATCACCGTCGTGGGTGATATCGGCTGCAGTCACAGGGCCAATGCCAGATTTATTCAAGGTAAGAATAACTTCATCTTTGCCCTGAACTCTCACCGCCAGCCCTTTCAGGTTGAGCAGGATTTCCAGGATATCTTCCTGAACGCCTTCTTTGGTGCTGTACTCATGTAGTACACCATCAATCTCAACCTCGGTCACCGCGCAACCCGGCATCGATGAGAGCAGAATACGGCGCAGTGCGTTACCCAGAGTATGGCCAAAGCCACGCTCTAAAGGCTCAAGGGTCACCTTGGCGTGCGTCGAACTCACTTGCTCGATATCAACCAGGCGCGGTTTTAGAAACTCTGTCACAGAACCCTGCATTGTGTCCTCTCTTTGGTACTAAGCTTTACTTGGAGTAAAGCTCGACGATCAGGTGTTCGTTAATGTCCGCAGACAGATCAGAACGCTCCGGCTTACGCTTAAACGTACCTTCCATCTTGCCAGCATCAACTTCCAGCCAGGTTGGCTTTTCACGCTGCTCAGCCAGCTCCAGAGCGGCTTTCACGCGAGACTGCTTCTTCGCTTTCTCACGAATGCTTACAACGTCATTCGGACTAACCTGATAAGAAGCGATGTTAACAACACGACCGTTTACCATAATTGCTTTGTGGCTAACCAGCTGACGTGCTTCTGCACGAGTGGCACCGAAGCCCATACGGTATACAACGTTGTCCAGACGACCTTCCAGCAGAGCCAACAGGTTTTCACCGGTGTTGCCTTTCAGACGTGCTGCTTCTTTATAGTAGTTACGGAACTGACGCTCCAGCACACCATAGATACGGCGAACTTTTTGCTTTTCACGCAACTGCACACCATAGTCAGACAGACGCGGTTTACGCGCACCGTGCTGGCCAGGAGCTTGTTCAATTTTACACTTGGTATCGATCGCGCGAACGCCAGACTTAAGGAATAAGTCGGTGCCCTCACGACGGCTCAGCTTGAGCTTAGGACCCAAATATCTTGCCATTTTCTTTCTCCAACAAACCTGGAAAACGAAGCGTTATACGCGACGTTTTTTCGGCGGACGACAACCGTTATGAGGGATCGGAGTCACATCAGTAATGTTAGTGATGCGGAAACCTGCGGCGTTCAGAGCACGAATAGTAGATTCGCGGCCTGGACCCGGACCTTTAACCATAACTTCCAGATTCTTGATGCCGTATTCTTTCACGGCGTCAGCGCAACGCTCTGCTGCAACCTGAGCTGCAAACGGAGTGGATTTGCGAGAACCACGGAAACCGGAACCACCGGCAGTTGCCCAACCCAACGCGTTACCCTGACGATCAGTGATAGTCACGATGGTGTTGTTGAAAGAAGCATGGATATGAGCCACGCCGTCAGAGACTTGTTTTCTTACACGTTTACGTGCACGAATTGGTGCCTTTGCCATTATTCAATCACCCCGATTATTTCTTGATCGGTTTGCGCGGACCCTTACGGGTACGTGCGTTGGTCTTGGTACGCTGACCGCGAACCGGGAGACCACGACGATGACGCAAACCGCGATAGCAACCAAGATCCATCAGGCGCTTGATGCTCATGCTGATTTCACGGCGCAGATCACCTTCAACGACAAATTTGGCAACTTCGTCACGCAGCGTGTCGATTTGTCCTTCAGACAGCTCACTGATCTTAACATCTTCAGCGATACCCGCTGCAGCCAGGATGGCTTTGGAACGGGTCTTGCCGACGCCATAAATCGAAGTTAATGCGATTACGGCATGCTTATGATCAGGAATGTTAATGCCTGCTATACGGGCCACTATGCACTCCTACTATTTAATATGTACGTTCCATGCTGAAAAGCCCGTTTTCAGGATACTCAAATGGAAACGCACAGACATACAAAAGATTGGCTGGCTAATCTAGCCAGCTCAACCCAACTTTGCAAGAAAAATATGCGAATAAATCAGCCTTGGCGCTGTTTATGCTTCGGCTCGGCACTGCAAATCACACGGATGACACCATCACGCTTAACGATTTTGCAGTTACGGCATAATTTCTTGACGGAAGCACGAACTTTCATTTTTACTCTCCGTAACTTCTCGGGCGCCCAATTAACGGCCGTAGCCTTTCAGGTTCGCCTTCTTCAATGCAGACTCATACTGACTGGACATCATCAGAGTTTGCACTTGAGCCATAAAGTCCATAATCACGACAACAACGATAAGCAGTGAGGTTCCACCGAAGTAGAACGGTACTTTCATTGCATCACGCATGAACTCCGGGATCAGGCAGATAAAGGTAATGTACAGCGCACCAACCAGGGTCAGGCGGGTCATTACTTTATCGATATACTTCGCCGTTTGCTCTCCCGGACGAATTCCTGGTACAAATGCACCGGACTTCTTCAGGTTATCTGCTGTTTCACGCGGGTTGAAAACCAACGCCGTGTAGAAGAAACAGAAGAAGATGATTGCAGACGCATAGAGTAACACATAAAGCGGTTGCCCAGGCTGCAAATACAGCGAAATTGTTGTCAGCCAGTTCCAACCAGTACCGCCCCCGAACCATGACGCAATGGTTGCCGGGAACAGAATAATACTGGAAGCGAAGATTGCCGGGATTACCCCCGCCATATTCACTTTCAGCGGTAAATGTGTGCTCTGTGCAGCATAGACACGACGACCCTGCTGACGTTTCGCGTAGTTTACCACAATGCGGCGTTGGCCACGCTCAACAAATACAACAAAGAACGTCACTGCAAATACTAATACTGCAACCAACAGCAACACGAGGAAGTGCAGGTCGCCTTGACGCGCTTGCTCGATAGTATGGGCAATGGCTGGCGGGAGTCCCGCGACAATACCGGCGAAGATAATGATTGAGATACCGTTGCCGATACCACGTTCAGTAATCTGTTCACCCAACCACATCAGGAACATTGTTCCTGTGACCAGACTTACAACAGCGGTGAAGTAGAATGCAAAGCCCGGATTCATAACCAGGCCTTGCATACCAGGCATATTCGGAAGACCGGTAGCAATACCGATCGACTGAAATATTGCCAGCACCAGAGTACCGTAGCGGGTGTACTGGCTGATCTTACGACGACCAGACTCCCCTTCTTTCTTAATTTCTGCCAGCGTTGGATGGACCACCGTCAGCAACTGGATAATAATTGATGCCGAAATGTACGGCATAATACCCAGAGCAAAGATAGAAGCACGGCTGAGAGCACCACCAGAGAACATGTTGAACATTTCAATGATGGTGCCTCGCTGTTGCTCAAGCAGTTTGGCAAGTACAGCGGCATCAATACCAGGGATCGGAATGAAAGAGCCAATACGGAACACAATCAGCGCACCGATAACAAACAGCAGTCTGCGTTTCAGCTCGCCTAAGCCACCTTTGGCACTTTGAAAATCTAATCCCGGTTGTTTAGCCATCTGCTACTTATTCCTCGATTTTACCGCCAGCAGCTTCGATAGCAGCACGAGCGCCTTTAGTAACACGCAGGCCACGAACAGTTACCGGAGTTGTAACTTCACCAGCCAGGATCACTTTCGCGAACTCGATCTGGATACCGATAATGTTAGCCGCTTTCAGCGTATTCAGGTCTACAACACCGCCTTCTACTTTAGCCAGGTCAGACAGACGAACTTCGGCTGTAATCGCTGCTTTACGAGAAGTGAAGCCGAATTTCGGCAGACGACGGTACAGAGGCATCTGACCACCCTCAAAACCGCGACGTACGCCACCGCCAGAACGAGACTTCTGACCTTTGTGACCACGACCACCGGTTTTACCGAGGCCAGAACCGATACCACGCCCCAGGCGTTTACCCGCCTTTTTGGAGCCTTCGGCCGGAGACAGAGTATTTAAACGCATCTCTTACTCCTCAACTTTAACCATGAAGGAAACCGCGTTGATCATACCGCGAATAGCAGGAGTATCCTCGCGCTCTACGGTGTGACCAATACGACGCAGACCCAGGCCAAGCAGCGTTGCCTTGTGTTTCGGCAGACGACCGATTGCACTGCGGGTTTGAGTAATTTTAATAGTCTTTGCCATGGTTTATTTCCCCAGAATTTCTTCAACGGATTTACCACGCTTGGCAGCGACCATTTCTGGAGAACTCATATTTTCCAGGCCATCAATAGTTGCACGAACCACGTTGATCGGGTTGGTAGAACCATATGCTTTAGCCAGAACGTTATGAACTCCAGCGACTTCCAGAACGGCGCGCATTGCACCACCGGCAATGATACCAGTACCTTCGGAAGCCGGCTGCATGAATACGCGAGAACCCGTATGAACACCTTTAACAGGGTGCTGCAGAGTGCCGTTATTCAGCGCGACGTTAATCATATTGCGACGGGCTTTTTCCATCGCTTTCTGGATCGCTGCTGGAACTTCACGCGCTTTACCGTAACCAAAACCAACGCGACCGTTACCATCGCCTACTACAGTCAGAGCTGTGAAGGAGAAAATACGACCACCTTTAACGGTTTTAGATACGCGGTTTACCGCGATCAGCTTTTCCTGCAGTTCGCCAGCTTGTTTTTCGATGTGAGCCATCTTACACCTCTACCTTAGAACTGAAGGCCAGCTTCACGGGCAGCATCTGCCAGTGCCTGGACACGACCATGATATTGGAACCCGGAACGGTCAAAGGATACATCTTTGATGCCTTTTTCCAGAGCGCGTTCAGCGACAGCTTTACCCACAGCTGCAGCCGCGTCTTTGTTACCGGTGTACTTCAGTTGTTCAGCGATAGCTTTTTCTACAGTAGAAGCAGCTACCAGAACTTCAGAACCGTTCGGTGCAATTACCTGTGCGTAAATGTGACGCGGGGTACGATGTACCACCAGGCGAGTTGCGCCCAGCTCCTGGAGCTTGCGGCGTGCGCGGGTCGCACGACGGATACGAGCAGATTTCTTATCCATAGTGTTACCTTACTTCTTCTTAGCCTCTTTGGTACGCACGACTTCGTCGGCGTAACGAACACCCTTGCCTTTATAAGGCTCAGGACGACGGTAGGCGCGCAGATCCGCTGCAACCTGGCCGATCACCTGCTTATCAGCGCCTTTCAGCACGATTTCAGTCTGAGTCGGACATTCAGCAGTGATACCCGCAGGCAGCTGATGGTCAACAGGATGAGAGAAACCCAGAGACAGGTTAATCACATTGCCTTTAACCGCTGCACGATAACCTACACCAACCAGCTGCAGCTTCTTAGTGAAGCCTTCGGTAACACCGATAACCATTGAGTTCAGCAGGGCACGCGCAGTGCCAGCCTGTGCCCAACCGTCTGCGTAACCATCACGCGGACCGAAGGTCAGGGTATTATCTGCATGTTTAACTTCAACAGCATCGTTGAGAGTACGAGTCAGCTCGCCGTTTTTACCTTTGATCGTAATAACCTGACCGTTGATTTTTACATCAACGCCGGCAGGAACAACGACCGGTGCTTTAGCAACACGAGACATTTTTTCCTCCGATTAGGCTACGTAGCAGATAATTTCGCCACCAAGACCAGCCTGGCGCGCTGCACGATCAGTCATAACACCTTTAGAGGTAGAAACAACTGCGATACCCAGACCCGCCATAACTTTCGGCAGCTCATCTTTACGTTTATAGATGCGCAGACCTGGGCGGCTGACACGCTGAATGCTTTCTACAACAGCTTTGCCCTGGAAATACTTAAGAGTCAGTTCCAGTTCAGGCTTGGTGTCGCCTTCAACTTTAAAATCTTCAATAAAACCTTCTTCCTTCAGCACGTTGGCGATTGCCACTTTCAGCTTGGAGGAAGGCATGGTGACCGCAGCTTTGTTCGCGGCCTGACCGTTACGGATACGGGTCAGCATATCCGCGATCGGATCTTGCATGCTCATCTGTCTTTACTCCCGTGATTCAATTGGTGACAATTACCAGCTAGCCTTTTTCAGACCCGGGATTTCACCGCGCATAGCGGCTTCACGGATCTTAATACGGCTCAACCCGAACTTCCGCAGGAAACCATGCGGACGACCTGTTTGACGGCAGCGGTTACGCTGACGAGACGGGCTGGAATCACGCGGCAGAGTCTGCAGCTTGAGAACAGCATTCCAACGATCTTCGTCGGAAGCGTTCACATCAGAGATGATCGCTTTCAGTTCAGCGCGTTTCGCGAAGTATTTATCAGCTAAAGCTACGCGTTTTACTTCGCGTGCTTTCATTGATTGCTTAGCCATTTAGTAACCCTACCTTACTTGCGGAACGGGAAGTCAAAGGCAGCCAGCAGAGCACGGCCTTCTTCGTCAGATTTCGCAGTAGTGGTAATGGTAATATCCAAACCACGAACGCGGTCGACTTTATCGTAGTCGATTTCTGGGAAGATGATCTGCTCACGGACACCCATGCTGTAGTTACCACGACCGTCGAAAGACTTAGCGGACAAGCCACGGAAGTCACGGATACGCGGTACAGCAATAGTGATCAGGCGCTCAAAGAACTCCCACATGCGTTCGCCACGCAGAGTTACTTTACAGCCGATCGGATAGCCCTGACGGATTTTGAAGCCTGCAACAGATTTGCGTGCTTTGGTGATCAGCGGTTTTTGACCGGAGATTGCTGCCAGGTCTGCTGCTGCGTTATCCAGCAGTTTTTTGTCAGCGATCGCTTCACCAACACCCATGTTCAGGGTGATCTTCTCGACCCGAGGGACTTGCATGACAGAATTGTAGTTAAACTCAGTCATGAGTTTTTTAACTACTTCGTCTTTGTAGTAATCATGCAGTTTCGCCATCGTACTACTCCAAATTACTTGATAGTTTCGCTGTTAGACTTGAAGAAACGGACTTTTTTACCGTCTTCGAATCTAAAGCCTACACGGTCAGCCTTGCCGGTTGCCGCATTGAAGATTGCTACGTTGGAAACCTGAATAGCGGCTTCTTTCTCAACGATGCCACCCGGTTGGTTCAGAGCCGGAACTGGCTTCTGGTGTTTCTTAACCAGGTTGATACCTTCAACAATGACCTTGCCGGAAGACAGGACATTCTTAACTTTACCGCGCTTACCTTTATCTTTACCGGTTAACACGATAACTTCGTCATCACGACGGATCTTCGCTGCCATGATTCGCTCCTTAGAGTACTTCTGGTGCCAGAGAGATAATTTTCATGAACTTCTCACTACGAAGCTCACGAGTTACCGGCCCAAAAATACGCGTACCGATAGGCTGCTCGCTGTTGTTGTTCAGAAGAACACAAGCATTACCATCGAAGCGAATGACAGAACCGTCCGGGCGACGAACACCCTTCTTGGTGCGCACCACTACCGCCTTCAGCACATCACCTTTTTTGACCTTACCACGCGGAATTGCTTCTTTGATGGTGATCTTGATGATGTCGCCTACGCCTGCGTAGCGACGGTGCGAGCCACCCAGAACCTTGATACACATTACGCGACGTGCACCGGAGTTGTCGGCGACGTTCAGCATAGTCTGTTCTTGGATCATTTTAGTGCTCCGCTAATGTCAACTACTACTGAGACCCGAAAATCAGGCCGTTAAAAAGCCCCATATCGAGGGCGCGGCATTATAACACCGCTTCAACGATAAGGGTAGAAAAAATAAACGGCTCATCGCTGAGCCGTTTATTCGTATCGAGAAAGTGTACTGTATTACAGAACCGCTTTCTCTACAACGCGAACCAGCGTCCAAGATTTGGTCTTGGACAGCGGACGGCATTCGCGGATTTCAACCACGTCACCGATACCGCATTCGTTGTTCTCGTCATGTACGTGCAGTTTGGTCGTACGCTTGATGAATTTACCGTAGATCGGGTGTTTCACAAAACGTTCGATAGCAACAACAATGGATTTCTCCATTTTGTCGCTAACAACGCGACCTTGCAGAGTACGGATTTTATCGGTCATTACGCACCCGCCTTCTCAGTCAGTAAAGTCTTAACGCGTGCGACATCGCGACGCACTTGCTTCAACAGGTGAGACTGTTGCAGCTGGCCACTTGCAGCCTGCATACGCAGGTTGAACTGCTCACGCAGCAGGTTCAGCAGCTCGGTGTTCAGCTCTTCAACGCTCTTCTCACGCAGCTCTTTTGCTTTCATTACATCACCGTCTTAGTTACAAAGGTGGTTTTAATCGGCAGTTTCGCTGCTGCCAGCTTGAATGCTTCACGGGCCAGCTCTTCCGGAACACCGTCCATTTCATACAGGACTTTACCCGGCTGAATCAAGGCAACCCAATACTCCACGTTACCTTTACCTTTACCCATACGCACTGCCAGCGGCTTTTCAGTGATCGGTTTGTCCGGGAACACACGGATCCAGATCTTACCTTGACGCTTAACTGCACGGGTCATAGCACGACGTGCTGCTTCGATCTGACGTGCAGTCAGACGACCACGGCCAACAGCTTTCAGACCGAAGCTGCCGAAGCTAACATCCGTACCCTGCGCCAGACCGCGGTTACGGCCTTTGTGCATTTTACGGAATTTTGTACGCTTTGGTTGTAACATCAGCGACGCTCCTTATTTACGGCCTTTACGCTGCTGCTTTTTAGGCTGAGCAGCCGGTTTTTCCGGTTGTTCAACAGCAGCCATACCACCCAGGATCTCGCCTTTGAAGATCCACACTTTAACGCCGATTACACCGTAAGTGGTGTGCGCTTCGGAGGTGTTGTAGTCGATGTCAGCACGCAGAGTGTGCAGCGGTACGCGACCTTCGCGGTACCATTCGGTACGTGCGATTTCCGCGCCGCCCAGACGGCCGCTAACTTCAACTTTGATACCTTTAGCGCCCAGACGCATTGCGTTCTGTACAGCACGCTTCATAGCACGACGGAACATAACGCGACGTTCCAGCTGAGAAGTGATGCTGTCAGCAACCAGTTTTGCGTCCAGTTCAGGCTTACGAACTTCGGCGATGTTGATCTGTGCAGGAACGCCAGCGATGTCCGCTACGACCTTACGCAGTTTTTCTACGTCTTCACCTTTCTTACCGATAACGATACCCGGGCGAGCAGTGTGAATGGTTACACGGATGCTCTTAGCCGGACGCTCGATAACGATACGAGATACGGACGCTTTAGCCAGTTCCTTAGTCAGGTACTGACGTACTTTAAAATCGCTGTCCAGGTTGTCAGCGAATTCTTTGGTGTTCGCAAACCAGGTAGAGTTCCATGGTTTTACAATACCCAGGCGAATACCATTAGGATGTACTTTCTGACCCATTGCTAGTCTCCAGAGTCTCAGCGATCGGACACAACCACAGTGATGTGGCTGGTGCGCTTCAGGATGCGATCTGCACGACCTTTTGCACGCGGCATAATGCGCTTCATGCTCGGGCCTTCGTCTACGAAAATTTTCGTAACTTTCAGATCGTCAATGTCAGCGCCATCGTTGTGTTCAGCGTTAGCAATGGCAGATTCCAGAACCTTCTTGACCAGTACAGCCGCTTTCTTGTTGGTGTAGGTCAGAATATCCAGAGCCTGCGACACTTTCTTACCGCGAATCAGGTCAGCAACAAGGCGAACCTTCTGAGCAGAAGAACGAGCATGGCGATGTTTAGCGATAGTTTCCATCTCTTCCTCCTACCTTATTTCTTTTTCGCTTTTTTATCAGCAGCATGGCCGCGATAAGTACGAGTCGGTGCGAATTCACCCAGTTTGTGACCAACCATTTCGTCGGTTACAAATACCGGAACGTGCTGACGACCATTATGGACAGCGATGGTCAAACCGATCATGTTAGGAAAGATCGTTGAACGACGGGACCAAGTGCGCAGGGGCTTCTTGTCTCCGCTTTCCACCGCTTTCTCTACCTTCTTCAGCAAGTGCAGGTCAATAAAAGGACCTTTCTTGAGAGAACGTGGCATGGCTTATCCTCTAAAATTATTTGCTACGGCGACGTACGATAAATTTATCAGTACGCTTGTTGCTGCGGGTCTTCTTACCTTTGGTCTGAACGCCCCACGGAGTTACCGGGTGCTTACCAAAGTTACGACCTTCACCACCACCATGTGGGTGGTCTACCGGGTTCATCGCCGTACCGCGAACGGTAGGACGAACACCACGCCAGCGTGCAGCACCTGCTTTACCCAGAACGCGCAGCATATGCTCAGCATTGCCAACTTCGCCCAGAGTAGCGCGGCAGTCTGCTTCTACTTTACGCATTTCACCAGAACGCAGACGCAGGGTGACATAAGCACCGTCGCGAGCAACGATCTGAACGTAAGTACCAGCGGAACGTGCCAGCTGACCGCCTTTACCTGGTTTCATTTCTACGTTGTGAACAGTAGAACCAACCGGGATATTGCGCATCGGCAGAGTGTTGCCTGGTTTGATTGCAGCATCAACGCCAGACTGAATCTGGTCGCCAGCTTTCAGGCCTTTAGGGGCCAGGATGTAACGGCGCTCACCGTCTTTGTACAGAACCAGCGCGATGTTCGCGGAACGGTTCGGATCGTACTCAAGACGTTCAACAACTGCCGGAATACCGTCTTTGTTGCGTTTGAAGTCAACAATACGGTAAGCCTGCTTGTGGCCACCACCGATATGACGAGTGGTGATACGGCCATTGTTGTTACGACCACCGGATTTGCTGTTTTTTTCCAGCAACGGAGCAAAAGGTTTGCCCTTGTGCAGCTCAGGGTTAACCACTTTAACAACGTGGCGACGACCCGGAGATGTCGGTTTACATTTAACAACTGCCATTGTATTACTCCTCCGACTTACTCAGCGCCGCCAACGAAGTCCAGGTTCTGGCCTTCTTTCAGGGTGACGTAAGCTTTTTTCCAGTCGCTACGACGACCGATACGCTGTCCGTGACGTTTAACTTTCCCTTTAACAACCAGGGTGTTAACGACTTCGACTTCGACTTCAAACAGTTTCTGCACAGCAGCTTTGATTTCTGCTTTGGTCGCGTCTTTAGCAACTTTGAGCACGATGGTGTTAGATTTTTCCATCGCAGTAGACGCTTTTTCAGAAACGTGCGGTGCACGCAGCACCTTCAGCAGACGTTCTTCACGAATCATGCCAGCATCTCCTCAACTTGCTTAACAGCATCAGCAGTCATTACGACTTTGTCGAAGGCGATCAGGCTAACCGGGTCGATACCAGTTGCATCGCGTACGTCAACCTTGTGCAGGTTGCGCGCAGCCAGGAACAGGTTCTCGTCCAGCTCACCGGTGATGATCAGCACATCTTCCAGAGCCATGTCTTTCAGTTTCTGTGCCAGCAGCTTAGTTTTCGGTGCTTCTACAGAGAACTTCTCGACAACGATCAGACGATCCTGACGTACCAGTTCGGACAGGATGCTTTTCAGCGCGCCGCGGTACATCTTCTTGTTAACTTTTTGACTGTGGTCCTGCGGACGAGCAGCGAAGGTCACGCCACCAGAACGCCAAATCGGGCTCTTGATAGAACCAGAACGCGCACGGCCGGTGCCTTTCTGGCGCCACGGTTTTTTACCGGAACCAGTTACTTCAGCACGAGTCTTCTGAGCACGAGTACCCTGACGAGCACCGGCTGCATAAGCAACAACAACCTGGTGAACCAGCGCTTCGTTGAAATCACGACCGAAGGTAGTTTCGGAAACAGTCAGCGCGCTCTGCGCGTCTTTCAATACTAATTCCATTGCTATCTCCTTACGCCTTCACAGCTGGTTTAACGATCAGGTCGCTACCGGTTGCACCCGGGACTGCACCTTTCACCAGCAGCAGGTTGCGCTCAGCGTCAACGCGTACTACGTCAAGGCTCTGAACGGTTACACGTTCGTTACCCATCTGACCTGCCATTTTCTTGCCTTTGAACACTTTGCCCGGAGTCTGGTTCTGACCGATAGAACCCGGTACGCGGTGAGACAAGGAGTTACCGTGAGTAGCATCCTGGGTACGGAAGTTCCAGCGCTTAACGGTACCTGCGAAACCTTTACCTTTAGAGGTGCCAGTTACGTCAACTTTTTTAACGTCAGCAAACAGTTCAACGCTAATGCTCTGACCTACAGTGAACTCTTCGCCTTCAGCCAGGCGGAATTCCCACAGACCACGGCCAGCTTCTACGCCAGCTTTAGCAAAGTGGCCAGCTTCAGGCTTGGTCACACGGTTAGCTTTTTTAGCACCGGTGGTTACCTGAATAGCACGGTAGCCATCGTTAGCCAGGTCTTTAACCTGAGTAACGCGGTTTGCTTCAACTTCGATTACGGTTACTGGGATAGAAACGCCGTCTTCTGTGAAGATACGGGTCATACCCACTTTTTTACCGACTAAACCAATCATTGTTTCAACCTCTCAATCGCTCAATGACCTGATTAACCCAGGCTGATCTGCACGTCTACACCGGCAGCCAGATCCAGACGCATCAGAGCATCAACGGTTTTCTCGGTTGGCTCAACGATGTCAACCAGACGCAAGTGAGTACGGATTTCGTACTGATCACGCGCGTCTTTGTTGACGTGCGGAGAGATCAGAACAGTGAAGCGCTCTTTGCGTGTCGGCAGCGGGATCGGACCACGGACCTGCGCACCAGTGCGCTTGGCAGTCTCGACGATTTCCGCGGTTGCTTGATCGATCAGACGATGATCAAACGCTTTCAGGCGGATACGGATTCTTTGGTTCTGCATGAGACCAGAGCTCCAATTATTTTATAAACGAAAATGATTACTCCTCAGACCCATTACGATTGATGGGAGAGTGTAACCGTTCTTACGTAGCTCCCCGATTGGGAGCATTGTTAGGTAGCCAAAATCAGCTAACTGAGGTTCAGATTGAACCTGCTGTCAACTACGACAAGCTCGCGCATTATACGTAAATCTGAGCCTGACGCAAGCATCGCGTAGAAATTAATCGTAGTGAGCATATTGCGAACTACATTCCACCAAATATGTAAGGTTGTGAAGAGAGAATTTTTCGCCGGAACCAGGTTAACAAAGTCGGCAATTCTTTGTTGCTGATTATCTGGACTTATTCGAAGGTGATACTCCATTTACAGAGGATGCTTTATGGATGCCACCTTTCCTTTTCTGATTTTATACATTTGTTTATCGTCCCTGCTTTTTTTCTATGATGCAAAACATGGCTTGCTGCCTGACAGGTTTACCTGCCCATTACTCTGGTTCGGGCTTCTTTTTTATCAAATTTGTCACCCTGGCGGTTTAGCCGATGCGTTATGGGGGGCCATTATCGGTTACGGTGCATTCGCCATTATCTACTGGGGTTATCGCATACTGCGCCATAAAGAAGGATTAGGCTATGGCGATGTGAAGTTTCTCGCAGCCCTCGGAGCCTGGCATACATGGGCATTTCTGCCACGGCTGGTTTTTCTTGCTGCGTCATTCGCCTGCGGAGCAGTTGTTATTGGTGTGCTCATGAGGGGAAAAGCATCATTAAAAAACCCGCTGCCTTTCGAACCATTTCTGGCGGCTGCGGGTTTCGTTGTAGGCTGGGATAGTCTGCTGACGGGCAGTTAATCATTAACTTTAATTTGTGATTGCAGGTAATTCTGTAGGCCTATTTTATCAATGAGATCAAGTTCAGTTTCTAGCCAGTCAATATGGCCTTCTTCATCAGCAAGAATTTCGATCATCATATCGCGGCTGACATAGTCACGGACATTGTCGGCGTAGGCGATGGCCTCACGAAGATCCTTTGCCCCTTCCAACTCTAAACGCAGGTCGGACTGCAGCATCTCTTCGACATCTTCACCTATTCCCAGCTTACCCAGATCCTGTAAATTGGGGATTCCTTCTAAGAATAAAATACGCTCGATATATTTATCAGCGTGTTTCATCTCATCGATGGATTCATGGTATTCGACGTTATTAAGGCGCATCAGGCCCCAGTTTTTAAACATCCGGGCATGAAGAAAATACTGATTGATTGCGACAAGCTCATTTCCCAATAGTTTATTGAGATAATTTATGATTTTAACATCACCTTTCATTTTATAGTCCCTCCGCTTCCACTATTAGAGCGTAGATGGGGCTAGCGGGATGTCAAAAAATAAGCGCGGGCTTCAGGCAATCTCTTTAAATTCGGGCATCTGCATCAACTCATCCTGCATCACTTCGCGTGCGGCGCGAATGCACTTACCACATTGATTTCCCACAGGAATAAACTTACGTAATTGTTGAAAAGACTGAGGATGAAATTGACGTACCGCCTGACGAATTTTTTTGTCACTTACACCATTACACAAACAAACGTACATGATTACTCCCGTTCAAATTCTGCGCAAAGTGTAAATGAGAATAGTTATGATTACAATAGCACAATTTTATTTGCACCACGGTACAGCGAGCAAGAATTACGACTAAATATTTCCAGAATAAATTACGGACAGCAAAAAGGGCGCCGAAGCGCCCTTTTCAATTCAAAACTAATTAACGAGTAATTAGCTCAGAACTTTAGCTACAACGCCCGCGCCAACAGTACGGCCGCCTTCACGGATTGCGAAACGCAGACCGTCGTCCATCGCGATCGGGTGGATCAGGGTAACAACCATTTTGATGTTGTCGCCCGGCATTACCATCTCTACGCCTTCCGGCAGTTCGATAG
>NZ_PTSB01000043.1:0-26568 GCF_002965125.1 Escherichia sp. MOD1-EC6162 | reverse complement strand
GCGCTCTTGATGTCAGACTCCCTGAACAGTTCTCGATAATCGGGAAACTCAGAGCGCATTATCCTGTGGTCACACTCTGCCATGTGTTCGGGGTTCATCGCAGCAGCTACAGATACTGGAAAAACCGTCCTGAAAAACCAGACGGCAGACGGGCTGTATTACGCAGTCAGGTACTTGAGTTGCATAACATCAGCCATGGTTCTGCCGGGGCAAGAAGCATCGCCACAATGGCAACCCTGAGAGGCTTCAGAATGGGGCGCTGGCTTGCCGGCAGGCTCATGAAAGAACTGGGACTGGTCAGTTGCCAGCAGCCTGCGCACCGTTATAAACGAGGTGGTCGTGAACATGTCGCTATCCCGAATCACCTTGGGCGGCAGTTCGCAGTGACAGAGCCAAATCAGGTATGGTGCGGCGACGTGATGTACATCTGGACGGGGAAACGTTGGGCATACCTTGCCGTTGTTCTCGACCTGTTTGCAAGGAAACCGGTAGGTTGGGCAATGTCGTTCTCTCCGGACAGCAGACTGACCATCAAAGCGCTGAAAATGGCCTGGGAAATCCGCAGTAAACCAGCCGGGGTAATGTTCCACAGCGATCAGGGCAGCCACTATACAAGCAGGCAGTTCCGGCAGTTACTGTGGCGTTACCAGATCAAACAGAGTCTGAGTCGACGAGGAAATTGCTGGGATAACAGCCTGATGGAGCGCTTCTTCAGGAGTCTGAAAAACGAGTGGATACCGGTGACGGGTTACATGAACTTCAGCGATGCTGCCCATGAAATAACGGACTATATCGTTGGGTATTACAACGCGCTCAGGCCGCACGAATATAACGGTGGGTTGCCACCAAATGAATCGGAAAACCGATACTGGAAAAACTCTAAAGCGGTGGCCAGTTTTTGTTGACCACTACATTTTGCTTCTGCTGACTGAATGATGATTGGGCAGCGAGTGCAATATCCCACATAAATCCAGTCAACTCACGAGCCACCGCCGTAATGGCTACTTGTGATTTTTTCCCTTTTGCTGTCAGACTTCGGTAACGAGAACACAATCGTTGTTGAGCTTTCCATGCAATATCTTTGGAATATTGTGTTACAGAATCCGGTCGGTAATATATAAGCCATGCACCAACTTTTGCAGGTGTACGATAAGACCAGGCGGCTTCGTAAAGCAGACGTCTCAGTTCGCTGTTTCCAACTTTTGTTATTCCTCTGGGACGAATACTGTTTCCACTGGAATATTCACCTGGCACCAGTCCCAAAAAAGCCATGAGCTGTTTGGGATTGGAAAATCGCGAAAAATCACCCAGTTCAGCAACCAGGGTTATTGCGATTAGCTGACCAACACCTTTAAGAGCCTGCAACTGGCAGACCAGATTGCACAGAGACCACTCAGGTAACAGGCGAGATATTTCCTGGTCGAGTTGAAGTATGCGATCTTCAATCTGCTCCAGACTTTGACAATAGTGTTGAAAAGCAATCTGTTGAGATGGCTGACTAAGTGATTGATTAGCTAACCAGGTTCGGTGTTTTCCTGTCCAATGCTTTCCAGCATAACGTTTGTCTGTTCGCAATAGCATGCTCAGAATTCGCTGTCGGGCAACTCTGCTGTCTCGTTTAGCTGCTGCACGGGCTCTGATTAGATCCCGCATAGCTTCATGAGTCAGGTCAGGGAGCCAGACAGGGGTAAGTTCTCCAGCCCACAGTAACCTGGCGAGAGAAATTGCGTCCCGATGATCATTTTTGATTCTGTCTGTCGGTGATTTTGGTATCCGGGAAGGGGCAATAACTTGGCATTTTATATTCATCGCTGTGAGTTGATGATATAGCCCAAAACCACAGGGGCCAGCCTCATAGCAGGAAAGAATGTTTCCGTAAAGTCCTTGCAATTTCTGAAATAATCGACGTACAGCCTGGGCTTCGTTGTTAATCGTACCATAATAACGAACTTCGCCAAGCCGTTCAGGTGCAGCAATAGCAACCGCCAACGTTTCTTTATGCACATCCAGCCCGACGTAAGCCGCAATATTTTCCGAATGCATGATGATCTCCTCTGGAATATCCCACCAATGCTATAGTGAGTATATAAAGGTCATATCATCTACGTGTTCTTCGGCAGCGATCACGGCGGCGAGCGTGGCGCACTGCTGTACGGTCTGATCGGTACCTGCCGTCTGAACAGTATCGATCCGGAAGCATATCTGCACCATATCCTGAGCGTACGGCCGGAATGGCCTTCCAACCGTGTTGATGAACTCCTGCCATGGAACGTAGTACTCACCAATAAATAAGCGTCCATACGGTGCTCCGTTGACGCTTACGATATGTTTCTTCACCGTTTGGATATTCCTGCCTGATAGAGGATATACCTTCCAGAACAGTCATGACTTTACAGGATTCTGCATTAAAGAAAACAAGGACTTTTATCATATTTCATTACCCTGTTCTCTCGTGAATGTTAACTGGCTGATGTCATTAAGGTAAAAGCAAAGACGTGATGCTTTCGGAGGCTGCCTCGCCTCTTACGCACTTTATTATTTAACAAGCATTTAGCTTCTGCTTTCAGACTTTCATGCAGCAGCCCTGTACTTCATCACATCGGTCAGCACATTCATGATTGCGAAAAAATATGCTTACCTGATATTAAGAATAAACGACTTTCATCTGATTTAAGTTATGAATCGGTCTACTCAGGAATAATCCTTCATCGTTATTGCAGATCCACAATGATTTATTTATCGCAAAGTGTTACGTTTGCAGTAGTAGGACCTTTTTCACCGCGGTGAATAGCGAATTGTACTTTCCGTCCTTCAAATAAACTTTTAAAGTTGTCGTCATTAAGTGCAGAAAAATGGGCAAAGATATCTTTGCTGCCATCAAAAGGATGATATGAAACCAAAACCTTTGTCTTCGTCAAACTATTTTACCAGGCCTGTAATTCTTGATGACATACTAACTCCCGTTATACATGATTGTATTGATAGTAAACGTATAGTATTAATCGTATGGACTCATAAGGAGGGGATATCAGCGATAGCGTCTGGTAATGAGGGCTGCCCGGAAAATGTTTAACGTTCGTTAATACATCGAACTGGTGGGATTGATTAAGGCACAGAGAATCAATATAAGCAAATTATATTTTAGACGTCCAGTGGTCCTGCAAGGAAACTAAAAGTAGCTGTATGCTATTTTCAATGTTTAGTCTTTACGTGTTTTCAATCAGGAATTGACTTGTCCTACAAAATGGCAGGAATTGTCAAAAGTTATAACATTCTTAGTGTTAAAGGTCTCATCATCCCTCCTGATAGCCGAAAAGACGATCTGCTTCACATTTCAGCCGTTAACCCCCGCCAATCAGAATTACTCATCCCAGGAAGTTCCATAGAATTTTGCCGTATCAACGGTAACAGGGGGCCTGTGGCTGCGAACATCTACCTTTTCTGAATTTCAGTGCTTCAAAATAAATAGATTAAAACTCAACCAAATGTGATACGGTGAAGCTTATTCATTGAAAGGTTAATGGTTATGTCTGTTATCAATTACGCAATGAAACTTTTCAGCGGTGCGTCTACCGCCACCTGCCCTGTTTGTGGCTTAAAATCAGCTCAACCCTTGTCAAAAATCCGGAGCAAACAGGCCTTGCTTTGCCCCGGCTGTAAGGCTCTGTTTATCTCCCGACGCTAGTCCCAACCAAAACAGCATTCAGAGCCCATGCTCTATACTTAAGTTAAATTTCGGCAGTTGTTAAATCCCTGATGCTTTACGTCCATCCTGAGAGAACGTTTCTGAACTGATTTCGCAACTGTTCCTGCGTGCTAACGCTGCATCAGAGCAATGCTATGAAAATGAACCCCAGAGCGTGGTTTAACCGCTCCCGTATCCCGATGAATGCTGCCGGAAACGTAACGTTTTCGGCGAACGATCCTGCAAGCGAAAGCACTCCGCGGTCTGAACTCTTTTCGACCGTCCAGATGGAACGCTACGGTCAGAAGCTGGCGCGGACTCATAAAGTATCGCCGGATAAACATCCTTATTATCTTCTGAAAAGGCTTGGCGACAATGAGGACGTCATCACCCAAAACTGCTATGAGCTTAACGCGGGTAAAAAGACCAGTATCATGCCCGCCGGTGAATGGTTGCTGGACAATTATTATCTTATTGAGGAACAAATCCGCACCGTCCGCCAGCACTTGCCGAAAAGTTTTGGAAAAGGTCTCCCGTCGCTGATATCGCCGCTTAATTGCCCACGAATTTATCATATCGCATCAGAGGCCATTGCTCACGGCGATGGCCGCTGGGATGCTGCCAGCCTGACCAGTTATCTTACAGCCTATCAACAGGTGACCCCGCTAACGCTTGGTGAAGTCTGGGCGTTACCGGGAATGCTGCGCCTGGCGCTGATTGAAAATCTTCGTCGTATCAGCATGGAAGTGATAAAAGCCCAGCAGGACAGAAACCTGGCCGATACGTGGATAACCAAGATTTTCGAATGTGCAAAGAGTGCACCCGGTGATTTAATCATGGTAGTTGCCGATATGGCGCGCTCCCGCCCCCCATTAACCTGTGCGTTTGTTGCAGAGCTGGTGCGGCGCCTGCAGGGGCATGGGAATGCGCTGTCGTTACCTCTGACCTGGGTTGATCAGTGTCTTCGGGAACAGGGGATCACCACCGACGTTCTCATACATAGTTTCAATCAACAGCTTGCCGCCAGCCAGCTGTCTGTCAGTAACAGCATCGCAGGTCTGCGATTACTGGGTGAAACAGACTGGGCTGATTTCGCCGAAACGATAAGCGTCGTTGAACAGGCATTAAGCAAGGATCCTGCCGGGATCTATCCCCGGATGCACTTCAATACCCGGGATCATTACCGGCACGTAGTTGAGGTCCTGGCCAGAGACAGTGGTCTCAGTGAGCCTGAGGTTGCTGACAGAGTGCTGGCGCTTTCAGAGGAAAAAGCGCCTGATACACCGGAACATCATGTTGGTTATTATCTCGCGGGTGAAGGCCGGCAGGCGCTGGAAATTCATCTCCTGGCAGACACTTCAGGGCTCATACGCTTGCGGCACAGTTTCAACAGAATAACCCTGCTGTCATGGCTTGGAAGCCTGGCGTTGTTGACCACCGCAACGACCGCGGTAATATTGCTCGAAACAGCCATACAGGGCGCACAGTGGCTGTTGATCGCAGTGATACTGCCTTTGATTATCGCTTTAACGCAGTTAATGAGTGATTTACTCAGTGACGCAACCACCCGTTTTCGCGTTCCTCGTCCCTTGCCGGGGATGGATTTTTCAACCGGCATTCCCGCTGACAGCGCCACCATGTTAGTCATCCCCTGCATGCTGACCAGCCACGAAAGTTTCAGCCAGCTCCTCACCAGTCTTGAAGTCTGCTGGCTGGGGAATGAACACGAAAATCTCAGGTTCGCGCTGCTCACTGATTTTGCTGATTCTGAAAATGAACCCGCGCCGGAAAATCATGCACTGCTCAGACAGGCTATCGCCGATACGCAGGCACTCAATCGCCGCTATCCCTCCAGTCGCCCACGTTTTTATCTGCTACACCGCCAGCCTGAATGGAACCCCGCGGAAGGGATGTGGATGGGCTATGAACGCAAGCGGGGAAAACTGGCGTTGCTGAACAGCTGGTTGCGCCATCCGGAAACGCAATTCGTCAGCGTTGCGGACATGCCTGTTCACCTTTTACCAGGCTACATTAAATACGTCATTACCCTGGACAGTGATACGGTGCTGCCGCGCGATACGGCACATAAACTGGTCGCGGCAATGGCGCATCCGCTGAATACGCCAGAGTATGATCCGGTACGCCAGAGGGTTGTCAAAGGATTTGGCATTCTGCAGCCCGGTCTTGCGGAGGAGATACCACGCAACGGTCAGGGGCGTTACGCCGCCCTGCGCAGCAGCATACCGGGTAATAACCCCTATTCGATGATGTCTTCGGATATCTATCAGGATCTCTTTGGGGAAGGATCGTTCGTGGGCAAAGGGATTTATGATGTCGATACTTTTGTGCAGGCCACTGCTAATATCTGCCCGGAAAATCTGGTTCTCAGCCATGACCTACTCGAAGGGTGCTATGCGCGCTCGGGTCTGCTGAGTGAGGTGTTACTCTACGAACAGTACCCTAATAATTATCTGTCGGATGTTGCACGCCGTTCACGCTGGATCCGGGGTGACTGGCAACTGCTTAACTGGCTGAAACCACGCGTCAGAAAAGCCGATGGAACCCGGGCCAGGAATCCGCTGACTGCGCTTTCTTACTGGAAATTACTCGATAATCTACGTCGCAGTCTGGTAGCCCCTTCTTTACTGGTATTGCTGTACTTCACCCTGCTTTGGGTACCCAATCCGGTTTACTGGCTGGGCATACTGTCACTGATTTGGCTGTTGCCAGCCATCCTCTGCATCACCCATGACCTTCTGCATAAACCTCTGCGCCGCCGCCTGAAGCCGCATCTGTTACTGGTGGGGGCGGGCGCGCTGAAGCGTCTGTCAGGTATCGGGATTAATTTTGCGATACTGCCGCACGAAGCCGGATATTCTTTGAAGGCGATTGCCGTGACGCTATGGCGAGTGGGGATCAGCAGGCGTGGCCTTAGCCAGTGGGTCAGTCATAGCCAGGACAGCAATCAGTCCACACCCGCTGTTGTGCGGTTTTATCAGGCGATGTGGCTGAATGTTGTCGGTGGCGTGACGCTGATAATACTGACCGGACAATTTGCCCCCCAGCTACTATGGATTGCGTTGCCGATCGGTTTGTTATGGTGTGTGGCACCGCTGCTGATGAGCTGGTTGAGTCGCCAGCCCGTGCGTAAGGTTTTTTCGCCAAATCAGGAACAAAAACAGCTGTTACGCCAGACCAGCCGTGAAATCTGGGCTTTTTTTGAAACCTTTGCCACAGCAAAAGAGAACTGGCTTCCGCCTGATAATTATCAGGAAATACCGCAACCGAAGGTGGCCCATCGCACTTCCCCTACCAATATTGGTCTTTCCCTTATGGCTAACCTGACGGCATGGGACTTTGGCTACCTGCCCGGCGGAGAGGTGCTCCGGCGCGTGTCGCTCACGCTCGACACGCTGGACAAAATGGAGCACTACCGGGGCCATCTCTACAACTGGTATGACACCCGTACGCTGATCCCCCTCAGTCCACGCTATATCTCCAGCGTCGACAGCGGCAATATGGCCGGGCATTTGTTGACCCTGCGTGCAGGGCTGTCCTCCATGCGTCATCAGCCTGTTTTAAACAGCCAACAGATACTGGCAGGTCTGAACGATACTCTGGATATTCTGGAAAAACAGTGGGGTCAGAACCCACCTGACAGCCTGCGACTGCTGCGCAAACACTGCCTGAGCGCGGTGTCACTCTCTCCACAGGCGTTTTTCAGTGAACTGAAAAACATGAGCATACAGTGCAACCATCTGTCCACGTTATGTCATCAGGGGTCACCCCTTCAGATTCGCTGGGCAGGACATCTGGAGAATCAACTGGTTCAGTTCTGCCATGAGTGGTCGTTGTTGCTTGGCTGGTTACCTGTATCGTGGAACGAACAGACGCTGCCGACGCTGAGCGAGCTTGCCCGTCTGACATTAACCGGTACAGGAACATTGCCGACGTCAGCGACGGAGCAGGCCCGAATGCGACTCAATATTATCACCGAACTTGAACAGCGACTGGAAGAGCATGCCCGGATGGATTTCGCCTTTCTGTACAGCGAAGCAACCAGTCTGCTCTGTATCGGTTATAACTGTGATACGGATACGCCTGACAAGAGCTACTACGATCTCCTGCCGTCTGAAATCCGCCTGACCAGTTTTCTTGCCATTGCGACTAATCAGCTACCTCTTAAAAGCTGGTACACGCTGGGGCGACTGTTTACCACGATTGATAATGAAACTGCCCTGATGTCATGGAGCGGGTCCATGTTTGAATACCTGATGCCGAATCTGGTGATGCCCACCTGGCCCGGTAGCCTGCTCGATGAAATGAGTCAGTCGGCGGTTATGCGCCAGATTCACTGGGGAAAAGAACGCGGGGTACCATGGGGTGTTTCCGAGTCTGGCTATCATTCTTTTGATGTTCAACATAATTATCAATATCAGGCATTTGGCGTACCGGGGCTTGGTCTGCGCAGGGGGCTTGCCGATGACATGGTTGTCGCACCATACGCCGCAATGCTGGCGCTGATGGTTTCTCCACAGAGAGCCTGTGAGAACCTGTTCAGGCTGCAAAAAAATGGCGCACACGGCGAATACGGCTTTTATGAAGCGCTGGACTATACCCCTTCACGCCTCGCAACCGGCCAGCTCTATGCGGTGGTACAGTCCTGGATGGCGCATCACCAGGGTATGGCATTTCAGGCACTGGCTCATGTGCTGCTTGACGCCCCCATGACTGAACGATTCATGTCCAGTACGGTATTCCGGTCAGCGAGCCTGCTGTTACAGGAGCGCGTGCCGGATGCGGTCGATCTGTACAGTCCGCGCCGTCATTTTGAATCTCATGAAGGCAGGGTCAAACCCGTCCGCTATGAACCCCGTATCTTCTATAGCGTGGATACACCAACTCCTGATATTCAGCTCCTGTCCAACGGCCATTATCATCTGATGTTGACCGCGGGCGGCGGTGGTTACAGCCGCTGGAACGATATTGCACTAACACGCTGGCGCAGTGATACCACCCGTGATAACTGGGGAGCATTCTGCTACATCCGTGATACACAGACGGGGGATGTATGGAGCAACACCTGGCAACCGACAGGCAACTCCAGCGGACAAGACGAGGAAGTTTTCTTCACTGATGCGGGGGCTGAATTCAGACGCACCTTCGGGGGGCTCAGCGTCAAAACGAAGGTGGTAGTCTCCCCGGAGGATGATGTTGAGATACGACGACTCACACTGATTCATCGTGGTCGCAAGCCTCGCTCTCTGGAGCTGACAACCTATGCCGAAGTGGTACTGGCCCCTGATGCCAGCGATCTGGCACACCCGGCATTCAGCAATCTGTTTATTCAGACTGAGCTGGATCCTGAGCGTGGCGCCATTCTTTGCCACCGGCGCCCGCGCGCTCCTGATGAAGCGAGCCCCTGCCTGTTTCACATGATGGTGGTGCATGGCGATAACCGACATAACGTCTCGTTTGAAACGGACAGGGCAAAATTTCTTGGTCGTGGCAGAAACCCTGCTGATGCCTTGGCAATAAAGGCGGGGGGGACGCTCAGCAACACGTTGGGGTCAGTGCTGGATCCGATACTGGCGATTCGCCACGCCATCACTCTACAGCCGGGGCATCCGGTCACGATTGATATCATTTATGGTATCAGCGAGACCCGTCAGCAGAGCCTGGCGCTGCTGGAAAAATATCGCGATTACCCTATTGCCGATCGCGTCTTTGAACTGGCCTGGTCTCACAGTCTGGTGGTATTACGCCAGATGAATGCCAGTGAAGATGATGCAACTTTGTTTAATCGTCTCGCCAGCGCTGTGCTTTACCCTGTCGAGGAGCTACGCGCCGAAGGCCAGGCGATCAGCCGCAACCGGCGCGGTCAGTCCGGTCTGTGGGGCTGGGCAATTTCAGGCGATCTGCCGATAGTGCTGTTCAGTATAACCGGCGAAGAAAGTATCGCCTCAGTGACTACACTGATTCAGGCACACCGTTACTGGCGACAGAAAGGACTGGATGTTGATTTGGTTATCCTGAATAACAGCCCCGACGGCTACCAGCAGGGATTACAAAATCAGATTATGGAGTTAATTTATGCTGGGTCTGAAGTCAGTCTGCTGGACAAAACGGGCGGGCTTTTTGTCCGTAATGGCGAGCATCTCTCCGCAGAAGATAAGTTGCTTCTGATGAGCGTGGCCTGTCTTTATCTTGATGACCGCGCAGGGAGTATTAATGAGCAGCTTAACCAGCGTATTCGTACCCTGAAATCGCCGGCCATAGCATTCATTCCGCGTGCTGTGCGCGAGCGTAATCAACATACGGACTGGAGCCCCGATATCAGTCAGTTATGCTATTTCAATGGGGTCGGTGGATTTTCTCAGGATGGGCGGGAATATCAAATTGTTCTGCGGGAAAATGCGCAGACACCGGCTCCCTGGTCAAACGTACTGGCAAACCCCTGTTTTGGCAGCGTGATTTCAGATGCAGGACAGGCCTATACCTGGTATGAGAATGCCCATGAATATCGATTAACCCCCTGGGAGAACGATCCGGTGAGCGATCGCTCTGGCGAGGCGTTTTATCTGCGTGATGAAGAGACCGGGGAAAACTGGTCACCGACAGCGTTGCCTGTTCGTGGACACGGTGATTACCTGACCCGACATGGTTTTGGTTACAGCGTCTTTGCCCATCGTGAAAGTGGTATAGACAGCGAGCTGACGGTCCTGGTTGCCGAAGAGGCGCCAGTTAAACTGGTACTCCTGACGCTCAGTAACTCTTCGGGACGGACACGCAAACTTTCCGTAGCTGGCTATGTGGAGTGGACGCTGGGTGAATCCCGAACTCGCTCAGCCCCTCACATTGTGACACATGCGGCCAGAACGCCTGGCGGTTGCGGGGTGCTGGCGAACAATTTTTATGGTGATAATGGTGGCGACCGAACTGCATTTTTTGCCGTCAGTGGTAATGACTGTTCGCTGACAGGGGACCGCCGGGAGTTTATCGGCCGTAATGGTTCCCTTCACGCGCCGTCGGCCATGAAACTGCGCAGGCTTTCAGGTAACACGGGTGCTGGTCTGGATCCCTGCGGGGCGGTGCAATCGACGGTAACATTAATTGATGGGGATCAGAGGACGTTTATTTTTATCCTCGGCGCAGAAGAGAACGATGTTTGTGCTCAGGAGACGCTGGCCCGTTACATGAACGAGGATACGGTCCGCCAGGAGCTGAACCGGATTCATAACCACTGGCACAATGTGCTCGATAAAATCGTGGTTAACACCCCCGACACGTCCGTAAATTTACTGGTCAATGGCTGGCTGTTGTATCAGACAGTCGCCTGTCGCCTTATGGCCCGCAGTGGTTACTATCAGTCTGGCGGTGCATTTGGTTTTCGCGATCAGCTGCAGGATACGCTGGCACTGAGTCATGCTGCTCCGGACCGGATGCGTGAGCAGATAATACTCTGTGCATCACGGCAGTTTATCGAGGGTGATGTGCAGCACTGGTGGCACCCGCCACACGGAAACGGTGTACGTACTCGCTGTTCCGATGACTACCTGTGGCTTCCTCTTGCTGTTTGCCACTATGTTGAAACGACGGGGGATATGGATGCACTGGAAACACGCATCCCTTATCTGGAAGGCCGCCCGCTTCAGCCTGGTGAGGAGTCAGTCTATGACACGCCGGTTATCAGCGGCACCGAAGAGACACTCTGGTTACACTGCCTCAAAGCTATTCACTATGGACTTCGCTTCGGGGAGCATGGCCTGCCGCTGATGGGGGCTGGTGACTGGAATGACGGGATGAACCGGGTGGGTATCGAAGGCAAAGGTGAAAGCGTCTGGCTGGGTTTCTTCATGTACGATATTTTGCAGCGGTTTGCTGCACTGGCGGAGCGCAGGCTGGATGAAAGTGTCGCCTCGATGTGCCGTTTACAGGCTCTGCGCCTGCAAAGCAATCTCGAAGCCCACGCCTGGGATGGTGAATGGTACCGGCGCGGGTATTTTGATGATGGGACTCCCCTGGGGGCGAAAGCCTCACAGGACTGTCGGATTGATGCGATTGCGCAAAGCTGGTCTGTATTGTCCGGGGCCGCGAGCGCGGGACGGTGTGCAAAGGCCATGCAGGCGCTGGATAAGCACCTTGTGGATAACGAAGGGGGACTAATTAAACTGTTAACGCCTCCTTTCGATGGACACGGTCCAAATCCGGGTTACATACAGGGGTACCTGCCCGGTGTGCGGGAAAACGGAGGGCAGTATACTCATGGCGCCATCTGGGCCGTGATGGCATTTGCCCGGATGGGGAATGCCGAACGTGCCTGGCAACTCTGGTCTATGCTCAACCCTATTAATCATACTCTGGATGCGGGCTCTGTCGGGATTTATAAAGCTGAGCCTTATGTCATGAGTGCTGATGTCTACAGCGTCGCTCCCCATACCGGACGTGCAGGATGGAGCTGGTATACCGGTTCTGCAGGCTGGGCCTGGCGTTTACTTACCGAGGAGTTACTGGGAATAAAACGCACCGGCGCTGATTTTACTGTTCATGCCCGGTTACCGGAGGCATGGCCGTCTTTTTCTATTGCTTATCAGTATGGCGAAAGCCATTATCAGATTAGTGTCTCACGCGGCAATGCAGAATATCGCGTGACACTGGATGGTGTTCTCCTCCCTGATGACAGAATACCGCTGAAGGATGATGGACAAAACCATAAGGTTGAGATCATTCAGAACTGACACTGATCCCGGAGGCGCATTAACGTCTGCCGTTAATGCGCTGATTATCCTTGAGAACATCAATCGCAGTCTGCATGGCGATTTTGTCATCTCGCCTTTTTTGTTTGTCCTGCATGACCTGAAGGTATTCCAGCAAGGTGCGGGTATTAATCGGTCGGCTCTGTTTACCCACAGACAGCACAGCTTCGCCAAGAATAATTTTCACTGGCGGTAGTTGTGCCGGATACCAGTCAAGGGTGTCTTCTGATTTCATCATAAATTTCTCACGGAAGGGTAGTATATCATAAATGTGACGTTCAATTTTCAATATCTGATATCCCGATTCAGACACAACTTAACATAACTTATGGCAGCTATTTTTATATTAAAGCGTATAATAATTACTGTGTTCCTCAGAGAATTATTTATGTCTTATACAAAAAGGGCTCAGGTATTTTAAAGAAAGAACGGTTCATGTTGCCTGCCCGGTATGCGCACACAGAGCTGATCAGAAAGCCGGTAAACTAAGAAAAGATGCGGTTCTTGAGTGCCCTGCCTGCAGGCTGTTGTTCAGACCTTCAGAATGCTGGTGTATCGGCGGCTGATGAGCTTCTGCTACTTAACGTCAGTGATGACGGTAAATGACAAGATTTCTCCTGTACTGCAGTTGTTGAGGGCATGATAATGAAATCTAAAAAATCTGTTTTTATTGAAGGATATATCCTTTCGAACAGCTGTCATGGGCAGGCCGGTCAACCTTTCTGTATTCACCGGGTCAGGTTTAGTAATGGCAAATATGCGATTCTCCGGGAGGCATCCGGGATATGTTTCAAGCCTGGCGATATTATTCAACGAAACGATTGCGAGTGGTTTTATAAACTTACCCAGATTCGCCTTCTTTCTTTTGAATACCTTGAGGATGATGAATCAAGAAGACAATTTCTTGAGTATCAATGATAAATCCATGGATTTATAACAGAATAACTTTGCTGGCTTACAATTTATTCATGACTCTTTAAATTCTTTACCAGTCATTGCAAAATTACTTTTTTCTTAATTTAGATGAATTTAAATTGTCTAAAACAAAATGCATCGCTAAAGACGAATTGCCTCATTGTTTTCCTTTTGCGTTATAACCTTCATTAGCATTAAGGAAATTTATGGCACAAACTTTTACTCATAATTTACTTCATCCTCGCCACTGGCTTACCTGGTCTGGTTTGGGTCTGCTGTGGCTTCTCGTTCAACTTCCTTATCCGGTTTTACATATTCTGGGTTCTGGCCTTGGAAAAATATCCAGCCCCTTTCTGAAATGCCGGGAAGGAATTGCGATTAGAAATATCGAACTCTGCTTTCCAGGGATGACACCGTTTACCCGGAACCAGATGGTCAATAAAAACTTTGTTTCTCTCGGGCTGGGACTGATGGAAACGGGAATGGGCCGCCCGCGATAACGGCCTTGCCGTCCCGGAATGCGTCACCCGCCGACAGGCGATGGTTGATCAGGCCCGCAGCCTGCTGAAAGGAAGTCGCCGCCGGCTCCGCTTTACCCGGCCATGCAGGGCATGGCCTTGTGGGGTTTCAGTTATGTGGCCGTCGTGTTGTGTGCGGGCAGTGCCGTGCCTCCATCTTAGCCGGGCTGGCGGGGATGCAAGGGTAAAATGAACGCGGCGGTCACCCGGTCCCTCCTTCCCGTCTGCCGTGATTTTCCGGCCGTCCGTCCGCGAAAACGCGTCCGTCCCCTTCAACTCCCGTCAGCCGTGTGCGTCAGGCTGCGGCTTCCCTTGCGCCCCTGCATCCCCGCCTTATCGCCCGGCTTTTATGGAGGCACGGCACCGCCCGGTGTCGCGGAGTATGTGAACAACGGAGGAAAACATCATGCAATATGCGAAACCTGTCACTCTGAACGTTGAAGAGTGCGACCGTCTCTCCTTTCTGCCTTACCTGTTTGGCCAGGATTTTCTGTATGCCGAAGCGTCTGTATACGCGCTGGCGAAAAAAATGATGCCGGAATATGAAGGCGGATTCTGGCACTTTATCCGCCTGCCGGACGGTGGCGGTTACATGATGCCGGATGGCGACCGTTTCCACATGGTGAACGGTGCAAACTGGTTTGACCGTACCGTGAGTGCTGATGCCGCAGGCATCATTCTGACTTCCCTTGTGATTAACCGTCAGTTGTGGCTGTACCACGACAGCAGCGATGCGGGGCTGACTCAGCTTTACCGGATGCGTGATGCGCAGTTGTGGAGCCACATCGAATTTCACCCCGAATGCAACGCGATTTACGCGGCACTGGACTGATTAACGGACGGGGCGGCAATGCCGCCCCTGTAAAGGAGGCGAAGAAAAATGAACATCAGCACGGAAACCCGCGAAATTCTGCGCAATTACAAAGCCGTGATTAATGCGCGGCGTCGTGAAATGGGGCAGAAACCGTTCACCACTGCGCAGATTGTTGATGAAATCTGCGATTTTGTGGCGAATCAGCAGGCTGTTTTCCTGGGCGGTCACTACATCTTACAGGGCAGCAGAAACAGGTGATACAGGGCAGGCGGTATAGGCCGCCTGTCAGCCCGCGCGAAAACCCCTGGCAGGCTGACGCCTGCCGGAAGGGAAGCGGGCCACGCTGACGCGTCGCCCGTTACCCTTCCCGTTTGTGATGTGTCAGGAATGTTTTTTCCTGATGTTATATTTCTGTGGTTACTGTGCCTGTTACTGTTGTTGTTCTTCCTGTTCTTTCCGTTCTTCTCCTGTTTATGGCTTTCCCGGGCGCCCCCCTGGCGGGTCGGGCTGTCGTGAACGGAGCCAGCGAAGCTGTCTCCGCCCTGGCGGGCTTCCATCCCTGACGCGAAACCCTGGCTTGCAGCGACCGTTCCGGTCGCGCCGCCTCTGTCGCGCCGTGGCCTGCGCTCCCGGCATCCCGGCAAAAGGCCGCCGGGATGTAAGGCGCAACGCCGTTTCGCGCACGCGCTCTTCGTCGTTGCGGCGGGTCCCTGCTCATTGCCTGCCGGGTGCCACACACCCGTTTGAGTCCCTGTCGCCGGGGGCTGATACAGCCACAACCTGCCGCACTGACTGTCCAGGGTAAATGAACAGCCCACAAAATTTTTTACCCGGAACCCGGTAAAAAATTTTGCGTTCTGCCCAGGACAGGTGCGTCAGGCCGTGGCAGTGATGCCCCTTGCGGCGAAGGTTCTCAAACGGGTGAAGTTCATACCACAGGGAATACAGCAGCAGGTTCCCGCGAAACGTCAAAACCGCGGCTCCCGAAACTCAACGGGTGATGTTCTTTAAAAATCAGGATTTATTTCAGGCTCCGGCAATACGCATTTATGTGTTCTGTCAGCTATCCGGCTGGCAGGTAATGAGAACGCAGAAACAGAAGGAGGAATACACCGGAAAACGTCAGATGCAGATATGAAAAAAGCAGGTCAGTGACCTGCTTAATCCACGCCGCAGAGACTGCACGAACAGCCTCTGCGGCTTCATCTAACCTACGCCATAAGGAGATTCATTTATGACGGTAAGTATTGTTTCACCTTCCTCAGCGGCTGTAAAGCCCCGTCATACCCGTTTCAGACGCGAAGACATCCCCGCGCCGGAAATTGACCCCGTGCTGAAAGCCTTCGGGCGACACATAGCCCGGAGTTTTCACCGGGGACGTGGTGTACACATCCCCGCCATGAAAAACACGGCTTTCGGGCAGGTGCTCCGCACACTCGAACTGAAACGCGCTTTTAACTGATGAGGTGAGCCGCCCCGCGAGGGGCGGCAACAGACGGAAGGAGAACATTTTATGACATTAGCAGCAATCACCATGACCGCCCCGGAAGCCGCCAGCCCTGTGCAGATGTACCGCGCGACCTACTCACCGGATGACAACAAACTGCGCCTGTATGCCGCGTCACGTCTTGACCCGGAGACGTATAAAAAAGTGCATGATGCCGGTTTCCGCTGGGCACCAAAACAGGCGCTGTTTGTGGCGCCGGCCTGGACACCGGGCCGGGAAGACGTGCTCCTCTCACTTGCCGGAGAGATTGAGGATGAAGACAGCACGCTCGCTGAACGTCAGGAAGCTCGGGCGGAGCGGTTTACCGGATACAGCGGAAAGCGGGCCAGTGAATCCGCACAGGCACTTGATGAAGTGGAAAGACTGGCCGCGATGATCCCGCCCGGTCAGCCCATTCTTGTGGGGCATCACAGCGAACGCCGCGCCCGTCGTGATGCGCAGCGTATTGAAAACGGCATGAAACGTGCCGTGATGCTCTTTGAACGTGCGGAATACTGGGAAGAGCGGGCGCGGTCGGCACTGCTTCACGCGAAGTATAAAGAACGTCCGGATGTTCGCTGGCGTCGTATCAAAAAAATCGAAGCTGATTTGCGAAAGGCTGAAAAGACCATCGCGCAGTCGCAGAAATATCTGACGATGTGGCAGGCTGAATCGCTGGATCTGAATATGGCAAAACTCATCAGCAGTCATGACCATATCAGCGCCTGTTTCCCGCTGGATAAGTACCCGCGTCCGGCAGAAAAAAGCCAGTATGAAGGAAGTCGATCGTTATGGTCGGCCCTGGATGATGACATCATCACCACGGAGCAGGCCCGCGAAATTGCGATCCGCTGTCATGAACGGCAGATTCAGCGTCAACAACGCTGGGTTAACCACTATCAGAACCGCCTGATCTATGAGCGTGCCATGCTGGACGAAAGCGGTGGTGTGGTTACCCGGACACAGGATTTTGAGCCGGGCGGGCAGATTTGCAGCCGGGGCGAGTGGCTGACCATCATTCGCGTGAACAAAAGCAACGGGGCGGTGAGTTCAGTCACAACGCCAAATTACAGTTTTCTCGGGTACAGCGGCACGATGAAAGTGACGCCCGATCGCATCACGGACTACAAAGCGCCATCGGCAGAAGAGGCTGCCGTCGCCAGACAGGCCGCGAAGCGTCCGCCGGTAGTCAACTATCCGGGGGAAGGTTTCCGGGAAATGACAAAGGCACAGTGGGCCTCCCTGCCCCGGGACTGTAAGGCCGTGCGCAGTGTGGCAGAGGCAGAAGAGCACGGGGCATATCGTTACCGCCGCACAATGGACAACAATTTCCGCCTGGTGAATGTGTATATCACCGACATGAAAATTACGGAAATCCCACAGAAATAAGGTATATCCCCCCGGGAAATCCCCGGGGGATGACGGAGATAATGACATGCACAGTCAGTTAAAAGAACGTATCCGGCTGATGCGCGCAAGGCTGGATAACGCCGCGCCGGTTGCTGAAATCCGGGCTGAATCTCAGCTTTTTGTGACTCCTGCCCCGGTCTGTGATCGCCTGGTGACGCTGGCGGAGATCAGCAACCGTGATCACATTCTGGAACCCTCTGCCGGCACCGGGGCCATACTGCGGGCGATTCGGGATACCGCACCGGGGGCCATGTGTGATGCGGTGGAGATTAACAGCGGGCTGGTCCGGTATCTGCGGGACAATTTTAACGGTGTCAGGGTACAGTGTTGCGACTTCATGGAATGGCAGCCGGTGCAGTATTACAGCCGGATTATCATGAATCCGCCGTTCAGTCACGGGCAGGATATCCGGCATATCCTGCGGGCTTTTTCCCTGTTGCGTCCGGGGGGCGTGCTGGTTGCCGTCTGTCTGAACGGGCCGCGCCAGCAGGAGAAGCTGTTACCGTTTTCTGACGTCCGCGAGGAGCTGCCACGCGGTACGTTTGCTTATACCCGTGTTCCGACGATGATTATTCGTCTGCGGGCCTGATGACGCCGGGCAGGCGGGAGGATAAATGCCTGTCTGCCCGCGCCGGGAAAAGACCGCGCGCCGGTGGCGCTGAAAGGGGCCGCGCTGACGCGCCGCCCCTTCCATTACGCGGACGTTCTGATGGGGGCTTCTGTCTTTTCAGACCTGTCATTTGTCTGTTACTGATGATGTTGTTGTTCCTGCTACTGCTACTGCTACTGCTACTGCTACTGCTACTGCTACTGCTACTGTTCTTCTTTTTTCTGATGCTCTCATTACTGTCTGTTTTGTTGTTCTCCTGCTTATGCCTTTTCCGGGCGTCCCCCTGGCGGGGCGGGCTGTCGTGAACGGAGCCAGCGAAGCTGTCTCCGCCCTGGCGGGCTTCCATCCCTGACGCCAAACCCCCGGCTTGCAGCGACCGTTCCGGTCGCGCCGCCTCTGTCGCGCCGTGACCTGCGCTCCTGGCATCCCGGCAAAAGGCCGCCGGGATGTGAGGGGCAACGCCGTTTCGCGCACGCGCTCTTCGTCGTTGCGGCGGGTCCCTGCCCGTTGTTGTGTCCGGTGCCACACACCCGTATGAGTCCCTGTCGCCGGGGGCAAAGACAGCCACAACCGTCTCCGCCAGTCCAGGGGTGAAATGCACATCCCGCAAAACTTTTTGCCCGGAAGCAGGCAAAAACTTTTGCGGTCTGCCCCCGGACAGTCGTTTCCGGCCGTGGCAGTGATGCCCCTTGCGGCGAAGGTTCTCAAACGGGTGATGGTTAATACCGGAGGGAACAAACGGCAGGTCCCCGCAAAACGTCAAAACCGCGGCTCCCGAAACTCAACGGGTGATGGGGGCTGAAAACATCAACAGAAGGAGGCACATCATGGCAGTTCGTGGCATTAACAAGGTCATTCTTGTCGGTGTGCGCCGTTGAAGCGCGGTGTTTTATGGAGTGTTGCATGAAAAGCAACATGGCTTAGTGGTATAGCCATTGCATACTGTGGTTAGCCTCGCTTGGTAACAGGCTCGGAGATCCTGAAAAGGAGAGGTGAACATAGCATCCACAGAAAAGGGTGGTGAATACGGAAATCGTTATAAGTATCACCACTCAATGCAAGATGTATATGGATAAACTGGGTTTGTTGAAGTCGAGATCTATGTGGGAAACAGGAAACCAATAACGCAGAACGATTGAAGCGTTATTCCCGTAATAGCACAAGAAATCCGCCCTACGTTGATTGTGACCACTCTAACGGGCCAGCTATTGATGAAATAGTTAAACGATCGAAAGACATCCTAAGTACATCGCATCTCCACACCGTGAAACTACGGGACTACCTAAACTGGATTTATACCCAGCATGGTAGCGGAGTCTCCATAGTACTCAAGGTCGGCCTGTAATGGGCTACGGCAGTCCGCATTATACGGAAGCAGCAAAGGTATAAATCAACCGGAAGGGAGATGAAAGCCTCACAGTGCTGCGGGGAAGGGAGACAGTTGTTAGATACATCAATCTCTAAGAGGAGGGTTAGCCAATGCTGCCTGATGAACTTGAGAAAAGATTAGATGGAATTGAGGATGCTTCAAAAAAAGGGTATCCAGTACGTAATCTATACAAAATTGCGTGTGAGCCCGGACTGTGGCTGCAAGCCTACGTGAATATACGGGCCAATGCAGGTGCACTGACTCAAGGTGTATCAACAGATACCATTGATGGCTTCTCTATCGAAAGAGCAGAGAAGCTGGCAAAAACATTGCGGAGTAGAGAATACGTAGCGAAACCTGTACGCAGAGTTCAGATCCCAAAAAAGGACGGAAAAACCAGACCGCTGGGGATTCCAGGTGGAGACGATAAACTGGCGCAAGAAGTAGCAAGAATTATTCTGGAAAGGGTTTATGAACCAGTATTCTCTGAACACTCTCATGGATTCAGACCAAAACGTTCGTGTGAAACTGCGCTCAGATCTATTCGTCCAGTCTGGAACGGAGTTAAATGGATCGTGGATGTTGATATCAAAGGTTTCTTTGACAATATCCCCCACAAACTATTGCTGAATACACTGGCAGAGAAAATTAAGGATAAGAATTTCCTGAAATTAATCGAACAGTGGCTGAAGGCAGGATATGTGGACAATTGGAAATACCATCGCTCATATTCTGGCACGCCACAAGGTGGGATAATTTCTCCCTTACTGGCAAATATATACCTCGACAAACTGGACCGTTTTGTAGAACAGAACTTAATTCCTGCATATACAAGCGGTACAAAACGAAGAGCGAATCCAGATATGAACAGGCTGGCCCACAAGATTCATAAACTACGAAAGAAAGTAGACGGTATGGCAACTGATTCTGAATCAGAAAAAGAAGCCATAAAGAAAGAAATTGAACGACTGCTTGAAGAAAAACGTTCTATACCATCTCAGGTCATGAACGATCCAAACTTCAGGCGTATGTACTATGTTCGATATGCTGATGACTTCGTAATCGGTGTCATCGGCTCGAAGAAAGATGCTGAACATATATCAAGACAGGTCAGAAACTTTATTACTACTTCACTGGGATTGGAAGTTAATGAAGCAAAGACCAGGATCCGCCATATCTCAGAAGGAGTTAATTTTTTAGGCTATGAAATCAGACAGGCAGATGCAAAGAAATTGCTGAAGCAGAAAATGCAAGGGCGGCACGCTCTCCGGAGATCCACCACAGGAATTGTGCAGCTCTTCGTTCCTGACAATATAGCCGCTAAATTTTGTCACCAAAAGAAATATGGCTGTTATGAGAATGTGAAGGCTGTACATCGTTCAAGTCTACAAAATCTCAGTGAAGCTGAAATTGTTCTGACTTTCAACGCGGAAATGCGCGGATTGGCGAACTACTACAGTCTGGCGCTGGACATGAAATATAAATTATCAAAATTATATTTCATATGGCAAATAAGCCTTTTTAAGACCCTAGCGAATAAACGACGTAGTTCAGTGAATAAAGTCGCCAAATCGCTACGGCAAAATAATGGAGATCTGGCTATTACCGTTCAGGCCAAAAATGGATCCCGAAAGATTGAGGTTTTCAAACTCAAACATGTCAATCGCAACCGAACAACGATTGTCGATACGGAACCGAGAACCGCACATATCACAACCCGCACAACAGAGATCATGCGTCGATTAGGGGCAAGGATCTGCGAGTATTGTGCGAAGACTGGGCGCTGCGAAGTACATCATGTCAGAAAGCTAAAAGACCTGAAGAAAGGTCGTAAGGCCGGATATAAACCCAGCCTGTGGCAACTAATGATGATCGCACGCCGCCGGAAAACGATGATTTTGTGCGCAAGTTGCCACGACAAGTTACATAGCGGAAAACTACCCGATCTGAGACAGGAAAAGGGAAGAATACTCCTGCAACCACCTGTCTCAAGCGGGGATTCTGCTAAATGAGTTTATCCCCAATAAGCTAGCAATGGAGAGCCGTATGCATTGAAAGGTGCACGTACGGTTCGGAGGGGGGGTAACGGTGATCTAACTCAAGATAAGCAGGACATATTCGCCATTTATCTTGAAAGACCACACGTACCCTACCCTACCGCCTGGGAAAAGATCCGGAAGTCCGTTACATCCCCAACGGGGGCGCAGTGGCAAACCTGCAGGTGGCCACGTCGGAAACCTGGCGTGACAAACAGACAGGGGAGATGCGGGAGCAGACAGAATGGCATCGCGTGGTGCTGTTCGGCAAGCTCGCGGAAGTGGCTGGCGAATATCTGCGCAAGGGCGCGCAGGTCTACATCGAGGGGCAACTCCGTACCCGTAGCTGGGAAGATAACGGTATCACCCGTTACGTCACTGAAATTCTTGTTAAGACCACGGGCACCATGCAGATGTTGGGACGTGCCGCAGGTGCACAGACTCAGCCGGAAGAGGCACAACAGTTCAGCGGTCAGCCTCAGCCGGAACCACAGCCGGAAACGAAAAAAGGAGGCGCGAAAACGAAAGGCCGTGGACGTAAGGCCGCGCAGCCGGAGTCGCAACCGCCGGAGAGTGACGATTACGGGTTTTCAGATGATATCCCGTTCTGAACGACTGACTGTGACAACCGCCCCGTCCAGTGCGGGGCATCACCGGAGAGATGAGGATGAGCGAATATTTCAGAATACTTCAGGGGCTGCCTGACGGCTCCTTTACCCGCGAACAGGCTGAAGCCGTTGCCGTACAGTACCGGAACGTCTTTATCGAGGATGACCACGGCGAACATTTTCGACTGGTTGTCCGCAATAACGGTGTAATGGTCTGGCGCACCTGGAATTTTGAGGACGGTGCCGGGTACTGGATGAACCATGTCATCAGGGATTTCGGCATTCTTAAGTAAGAGAGGTGCCGGACGGGGACACGTCCGGCAGACATACAACCATCCCAGCTAAAGGAGAAATATATGTCAGTTACAGAGTCTAAGGCAAAAAAGGGGTATAAATCCAGCCATAAACTGTCAAAAGCACAGGAAACCGTCCTGTCTGCCCTGCTGGCGCAGACGGAGGAAGTGAGCGTGCCGCTGGCTTCACTGATTAAGTCACCGCTGAATGTACGCACGGTGCCGTATTCTGCGGAGTCCGTCAGCGAACTGGCGGACTCCATTAAAGGTGTCGGCCTGTTACAGAATCTGGTCGTGCATGCCCTGCCAGGTGACCGCCACGGTGTCGCCGCAGGTGGTCGCCGACTGGCAGCACTCAACATGCTGGCAGAGCGTGGCATCATTCCGGCTGACTGGCCTGTCCGCGTGAAAATTATTCCGCAGGAACTGGCGACGGCTGCATCGATGACCGAGAACGGTCATCGTCGGGATATGCACCCAGCCGAACAGATTGCCGGATTCCGCGCAATGGCGCAGGAAGGCAAAACACCTGCACAAATCGGTGATTTGCTGGGCTATTCACCCCGCCACGTTCAGCGAATGCTGAAACTGGCTGACCTTGCGCCTGTCATCCTCGATGCGCTGGCAGAAGACCGCATCACCACAGAGCACTGTCAGGCGCTGGCGCTGGAGAACGACACCGCGCGTCAGGTGCAGGTGTTTGAAGCCGCCTGCCAGTCAGGATGGGGTGGAAAACCGGATGTGCGGGTTATCCGCAACCTGATTACGGAAAGTGAAGTGGCGGTGGCGGGGAACAGTAAATTCCGCTTCGTGGGGGCTGATGCCTTCTCGCCAGATGAACTGCGCACCGATTTGTTCAGCGATGACGGGGACGGTTATGTCGACCGTGTGGCGCTCGATGCCGCTCTGCTGGAAAAACTCCAGGCTGTCGCTGAACACCTTCGGGAAGCCGAAGGCTGGGAATGGTGCGCCGGACGCATGGAGCCTGTCGGTGAGTGCCGTGAGGATGCCGGAACATACCGCTGTCTGCCGGAGCCGGAAGCGGTGCTGACGGAGGCGGAAGAAGAACGCCTGAACGAACTGATGACGCGTTACGACGCGCCGGAAAATCAGTGTGAGGAATCCGACCTGCTGGAAGCAGAAATGAAGCTGATGCGCTGCATGGCGAAGGTCAGAGCGTGGACGCCGGAGATGCGTGCCGGAAGCGGTGTGGTGGTGTCCTGGCGTTACGGCAATGTGTGTGTCCAGCGTGGTGTGCAGTTGCGCAGTGAAGATGACGTGGCTGACGACGCTGACCGCACGGAACAGGTGCAGGAAAAGGCCTCCGTGGAGGAAGTCAGCCTGCCGTTGCTGACGAAAATGTCCTCAGAGCGCACGCTGGCAGTCCAGGCAGCACTGATGCAGCAACCGGACAAATCCCTGGCACTGCTGGCATGGACGCTCTGCCTGAATGTGTTTGGCAGCGGAGCGTACAGTAAACCAGCACAAATCAGCCTGGAATGTAAACATTATTCGCTGACCAGCGATGCGCCATCGGGGAAGGAAGGTGCCGCATTCCTGGCGCTGATGGCCGAAAAAGCCCGTCTTGCAGCCCTGCTGCCGGAGGGATGGTCACGGGACATGACGACGTTCCTGTCACTCAGCCAGGAGGTACTGTTGTCCCTGCTCAGCTTCTGTACCGCGTGCAGCATCCACGGCGTTCAGACCCGTGAGTGTGGTCACACGTCACGCAGTCCGCTTGACCCGCTGGAAACCGCTATCGGATTCCACATGCGCGACTGGTGGCAGCCGACAAAAGCGAACTTCTTCGGACACCTGAAAAAGCCGCAGATTATCGCAGCCCTGAATGAGGCCGGACTGTCCGGTGCCGCGCGGGACGCGGAGAAAATGAAGAAAGGCGATGCGGCTGAACATGCAGAGTTCCATATGAAAGACAACCGCTGGGTGCCTGGCTGGATGTGTGCTCCACGTCCACAGACGGATACCACTGAACGCACCGACAACCAGGCCGATGCCGCCTGACCGCCAGTTATAAACCATTTATCACGCCGCCCCGCCGGAGACGGGGCGGCAGCAAGGGAGATACCGTGATGAAAACTGAACTGACCCTGAATGTATTACAGGCCATGAGCGCACAGGAATACGAAGATATCCGGGCTGCCGGAAGTGATGAACGTCGTGAGCTGACACACGCCGTGATGCGGGAGCTGGATGCGCCGGACAACTGGACGCTGAACGGCGAGTACGGCAGCGAGTTCGGGGGCTTTTTCCCCGTCCAGGTCCGTTTCACACCTGCCCACGAACGTTTCCACCTGGCGTTATGTTCGCCGGGTGATGTCTCTCAGGTCTGGGTGCTGGTTCTGGTGAATGCCGGTGGTGAGCCGTTTGCGGTGGTTCAGGTGCAGCAGCGGTTTGCACCGGAAGCCGTCAGCCATTCACTGGCACTGGCAGCGTCACTGGATGAACAGGGATACAGCGTCAGTGACATCATCCATATCCTGATGGCGGAAGGAGGTCAGGTATGAGCGCACGTTCACAGGCACTTGTTCCCCTCAGCACAGAGCAACAGGCCGCATGGCGGGCGGTGGCGGAGACGGAAAAACGCCGCCATCAGGGAAACATGCTGGCGGAATATCCGTATGCAGGGGCGTTTTTCCGCTGTCTGAACGGAAGCCGCAGGATATCGCTGTCTGACCTGCGATTTTTCATGCCGTCCCTGACCGCAGAAGAACTGCGCGGCAACCGTTCTCAGTGGCTGTATGCCATTGATGTGCTGATTGAAACACAGGGCGAGGTCTGCCTCCTTCCCCTTCCCGGCGATGCAGCAGAGCGGCTGTTCCCGTCGGTACGGTTCCGCGTCAGGGAGCGCAGTCGCCATAAATCCGCGCTGGTCATGCAGAAGTACAGCCGCCAGCAGGCACGGGAGGCAGAGCAGAAAGCCCGTGCGTACCAGGCGCTGGTCGCTCAGGCTGAAATCGAACTGGCATTCCATTCGCCGGAAACAGTCGGAAGCTGGCATGCACGCTGGAGTGACCGGGTGGCAGAGCATGACCTGGAAACCCTGTTCTGGCAGTGGGGCGAGCGTTTTCCGTCACTGGCCGGAATGGAACGCTGGCAGTGGCAGGATATGCCGTTCTGGCAGGTCATTGCAGAGGCTGGTATGGCGGCAAGGGAGGCCGGTCACGCTGTCCGTGAGATGGAGCGGTGGATGGTGCCGAACAAACTCCGGGAGGCGGCGTGATGCGGCAACAATCACACGGATTGCCCGTGAACTGGATGAACGACCAGATTATTTTCAGGGAAAGTGAGTGTGGTCAGCGTGCAGGTATATGGGCTATGATGTGCCCGGCGCTTGAGGCTTTCTGCCTCATGACGTGAAGGTGGTTTGTTATCCTGTCGTGTGGCAGAAGGACAAAAGCCCCGTAGTTAATTTTCATTAACCCACGAGGCCTCTGCATGTCTAGTCCACGTCAGTATGGCCTCTTACCGTGCAAATTGCAAGGAGGAGTAAACCATGAAACTACCGGGAAACGCCCTTATCTGGTGCGTATTAATCGTGTGCTGCACGTTGTTGATATTCACACTCCTGACCCGGAATCGTCTGTGCGAAGTCCGGCTGAAGGACGGATACAGCAACTGTCTTGAATGATAAAATTAAAGAGATACCGAATGGTATGACATATCCCATTCTTCGTTCTTCCTGAGCATCGCATTCAGGATTGTCAGCAGCTTTCTCATGCAGGCAACAAGTGCAACTTTCTTTGGCTTTCCAACGGCCAAAAGCCTGCTGTAGAACGCTTTAATCACAGGGTTAAATCTGGTAGCAACAAGAGCGGCCATATACAGTGCGGTTCGCGCACCAATTCTTCCGCCAAATATGGTTCTTCGCCCGCGCATCGTTCCTGAATCACGGTTAACAGGAGCCACACCAACGAGCGCGCTGTCAACGACGGATGAAAAGTGATCCACTTATATCTCCACCAACGGCCCAATATTGATCCACCGTTTTACTCAGGATTAGCTTCAGCTATAACCCCGGCCTTTCGTTTCTGTCTGAGTCGATAGCTT
>NZ_PTSB01000042.1:0-28435 GCF_002965125.1 Escherichia sp. MOD1-EC6162 | reverse complement strand
CCCCAGAGAAGTCAGTGGGTTACGCAGAGAATCGTAACGGGATACCAGATCAAGGGCCTGTCCAATGTGCATAAAAAAATCCGGAAACGAGTGAGCGTTTCCGGATTCTTACACAGCCACTGGATCGGTCAACTGATCCTTAACTGATCGGCATTACCCCAAAAGGGACCGTTTATACTGTTATACAGAGTTATTGATTAAGCGGATTTCTTCGCTTTTTTCTCTGCTTTAGCCGGAGCTGCTTCCTTTGCTGCTGGTGCACCTTCTACATAATCACGACCATAGTAGGTATCCAGCAGAATCTGTTTCAGCTCGGAGATCAGCGGATAACGCGGGTTAGCGCCGGTGCACTGGTCATCGAATGCATCTTCAGACAGTTTATCTACGTTCGCGAGGAAGTCAGCTTCCTGAACGCCAGCCTCACGGATAGATTTCGGAATACCCAGTTCTGCTTTCAGCGTTTCCAGCCATGCCAGCAGTTTCTCGATCTTAGCAGCAGTACGGTCGCCCGGTGCGCTCAGACCCAGGTGGTCTGCAATTTCAGCATAACGACGGCGTGCTTGCGGACGGTCATACTGGCTGAATGCAGTCTGCTTGGTCGGGTTGTCGTTTGCGTTGTAACGAATAACGTTACAAATCAGCAAGGCGTTTGCCAGACCGTGCGGAATATGGAACTGGGAACCCAGTTTGTGCGCCATTGAGTGACATACACCCAGGAAGGCGTTCGCAAACGCGATACCTGCGATAGTTGCCGCACTGTGAACACGCTCGCGTGCTACCGGGTTTTTAGCCCCTTCGTGGTAGGACGCTGGCAGGTATTCTTTCAGCAGTTTCAGCGCTTGCAGAGCCTGACCATCAGAGAACTCAGAAGCCAGTACAGAAACATAAGCTTCCATAGCGTGAGTGACTGCGTCCAGACCGCCGAAAGCACACAGGGACTTCGGCATATCCATAACCAGGTTGGCGTCAACAATCGCCATATCCGGGGTCAGCGCATAGTCTGCCAGCGGATATTTCTGACCAGTAGCGTCGTCAGTTACAACCGCAAACGGAGTAACTTCAGAACCTGTACCGGAAGTGGTGGTGACTGCGATCATTTTCGCTTTCACGCCCATTTTCGGGAACTTGTAGATACGTTTACGGATGTCCATAAAACGCAGCGCCAGTTCTTCGAAGTGAGTTTCCGGGTGTTCGTACATAACCCACATGATCTTCGCAGCGTCCATCGGGGAACCACCACCCAGCGCGATAATGACGTCCGGTTTGAAGGAGTTCGCCAGTTCTGCGCCTTTACGTACGATGCTCAGAGTCGGGTCTGCTTCAACTTCGAAGAAGACTTCAGTTTCTACGCCAGCCGCTTTCAATACGGAAGTGATCTGGTCAGCATAGCCGTTGTTGAACAGGAAGCGGTCAGTCACGATGAGCGCACGTTTGTGGCCATCAGTAATCACTTCATCCAGCGCGATTGGCAGGGAGCCACGGCGGAAGTAGATAGATTTCGGAAGTTTGTGCCACAACATGTTTTCAGCTCGCTTAGCAACGGTTTTCTTGTTGATCAGGTGTTTCGGACCAACGTTTTCAGAGATGGAGTTACCACCCCAGGAACCACAACCCAGAGTCAGGGAAGGTGCGAGTTTGAAGTTATACAGGTCACCGATACCACCCTGAGACGCCGGGGTGTTGATCAGGATACGGGCAGTTTTCATTTTCTGACCGAAGTAAGAAACGCGTGCCGGTTGGTTATCCTGGTCGGTGTACAGGCAAGAGGTATGTCCGATACCGCCCATAGCAACCAGTTTCTCTGCCTTATCTACCGCGTCTTCGAAATCTTTCGCACGGTACATTGCCAGAGTCGGGGACAGTTTTTCATGAGCGAACGGCTCACTTTCATCAACAACAGTCACTTCACCGATCAGAATCTTAGTATTTTCTGGAACAGAGAAGCCTGCCAGTTCAGCAATTTTATACGCCGGTTGACCAACGATAGCTGCGTTCAGCGCGCCATTTTTCAGGATAACGTCCTGAACTGCCTTCAGTTCTTTGCCCTGCAACATGTAGCCGCCGTGGGTCGCGAAACGTTCACGCACAGCATCATAAACAGAATCAACCACAACAACAGATTGTTCAGAAGCACAGATTACGCCGTTGTCGAAGGTTTTGGACATCAGTACAGATGCAACAGCACGTTTGATATCAGCAGTTTCATCAATAACAACTGGGGTGTTACCTGCACCTACGCCGATAGCTGGTTTACCGGAGCTGTATGCCGCTTTAACCATACCTGGACCACCGGTTGCAAGGATCAGGTTAATGTCAGGGTGGTGCATCAACGCGTTGGAGAGTTCAACAGAAGGTTGATCGATCCAGCCGATCAGATCTTTCGGCGCACCAGCAGCGATAGCAGCCTGCAGAACGATGTCAGCAGCTTTGTTAGTTGCATCTTTTGCACGCGGGTGTGGAGAGAAAATGATGGCGTTACGGGTCTTCAGGCTGATCAGCGATTTGAAGATAGCGGTTGAAGTCGGGTTAGTGGTCGGAACGATACCGCAAATAATACCGATTGGTTCAGCGATAGTGATAGTACCGAAAGTGTCGTCTTCGGACAGAATACCGCAGGTTTTTTCATCTTTATACGCGTTGTAGATATATTCTGAAGCGAAGTGGTTTTTAATCACTTTGTCTTCAACAATACCCATGCCGGATTCAGCAACGGCCATTTTCGCGAGTGGGATTCGAGCATCTGCGGCAGCCAGAGCGGCGGCGCGGAAGATTTTGTCAACTTGCTCTTGAGTGAAACTGGCATATTCACGCTGGGCTTTTTTTACACGCTCTACGAGTGCGTTAAGTTCAGCGACATTAGTAACAGCCATAATGCTCTCCTGATAATGTTAAACTTTTTTAGTAAATCATCTGCTCGAATACGAGAGTATAGTCAGTGCGATGATGATTTGCTTAACCTTTGAAAATCAAAATCTTACTCGTGCTCACACTCACTGTGATTTACTAAAAGAGTTTAAACATTAGAGTCATTGAACTCTAATGCGTCACTTCCAGGTGGCGTAAGCAAGATTACTCACTTCTGGGTACTGATTGCGTGATCTAGATCAAAATTCAGCAAAGCTGACACCTTTCAGCTCCGCTTTTAGCTACAAAAGCTAATAGTTAATAAATTGTAGTATTTATTGTTGGCTACATTAGCATGTTTTGTACGTCTAGATAACAATAATGAATGATAGTGATTTTAAGCAGTTAGGAGGTGAAAAATGCTGCCAAAAGGCGTATTGTCAGCGCGTATTTTTTACCCTTGGTTATGACTAACATTATCCGGCCTTTGCTTCGGAGCTAACTGTGATTCAGACACTCTTTGATTTTCCCGTTTATTTTAAGTTTTTTATCGGGTTATTTGCGCTGGTTAACCCTGTTGGGATCATCCCTGTGTTCATCAGTATGACCAGCTATCAGACCGCGGCAGCGAGAAACAAAACAAATCTGACCGCCAACCTGTCGGTAGCGATCATCTTGTGGATTGCGCTTTTTCTTGGCGACACGATTCTGCAACTTTTTGGCATCTCGATTGATTCGTTCCGTATCGCGGGCGGCATTCTGGTGGTCACAATTGCGATGTCGATGATCAGTGGCAAACTTGGCGAGGATAAACAGAACAAACAAGAAAAATCAGAAACCGCAATTCGTGAAAGCATCGGCGTTGTACCGCTCGCATTGCCTTTGATGGCAGGGCCGGGAGCGATCAGCTCAACTATCGTTTGGGGAACGCGTTATCACAGCATTGGTTACTTGTTCGGTTTTTTTGTGGCAATCGCGTTGTTTGCTTTATGTTGTTGGGGCTTATTCCGTATGGCTCCCTGGCTGGTAAGGGTTCTGCGCCAGACCGGCATCAACGTGATTACCCGTATTATGGGGTTGTTACTGATGGCATTAGGGATTGAATTTATTGTTAATGGAATCAAAGGGATTTTCCCTGGCCTGCTCAATTAATTCCTTTCATCCGAAACGGAGTCATAGTGCTCCGTTTTTTCGTCATTATTTTTACTTTGGCCCAACGCAGTTATCAGAAGCAAACGAAATAGATAAATATTTTTTCTCATATTACAGCCGGTTATAAGAATATCCTTACCTCGCGCTCCTCCTCATCATGTTATTTTCGCGACATCATAATTCAGGGTCTTGCTGAAGAATAATTGAAATGATATTAGTAATTCCACTGGATTTGGTAGAGGAATGTGCTAAATAATGAGCTGTTGTTAAATTATTGTGCATTTCTCTATCATAATGGTTACCAGAAAAGACAGTCTTGCTTCCTGATTTTCTATCTTTATGTTTTTAAATGATTTTATTGGCAGCTTGATGAGGGGTTTAGGTACTGTCATGGTCAATAAAAGAGAATTGCTTAACAATTTTGCAAAATGTATTGGCGAGCAAGAAGCGCATTTGATACTTTCCGGCCAACCATCAGGCAATTTTATTGGTAATGGGAATTATTAACAATAAAAATTGCTGCAGTAAATAAATGTGTCTCGACAGGGGAGGCACAGTAAGAATCGACGTAAGGTGGTCGTCCGAATCACCAGAATAAACAAAGTCGGTGATAGTAAAGCGTAACGATAAAGTAACCTGGCAGCAGAAAGTCTCCGAATCTGTCCAGGGTCCCAATCCGGGATTACACATGCTGGTTCAAACCAGTAATTATAATGAGGGAGTCCAAAAAACAATGACCAACATCACCAAGAGAAGTTTAGTCGCAGCAGGCGTTCTGGCTGCGCTTATGGCAGGGAATGTCGCGTTGGCGGCTGATGTGCCCGCGGGTGTTCAGCTCGCAGAAAAACAAACGCTGGTGCGCAATAATGGTTCTGAAGTTCAATCATTAGATCCGCACAAAATTGAAGGGGTTCCGGAGTCTAATATCAGCCGCGACTTGTTTGAAGGCTTATTGGTCAGCGATCTCGACGGCCATCCGGCTCCGGGCGTTGCTGAATCCTGGGATAATAAAGACGCTAAAGTCTGGACATTCCATCTGCGTAAAGATGCGAAATGGTCTGATGGCACGCCAGTCACTGCGCAAGACTTTGTATATAGTTGGCAACGTTCTGTTGATCCGAACACGGCGTCTCCCTATGCAAGTTATCTGCAATATGGGCATATTGCCGGTATTGATGAAATTCTCGAAGGGAAAAAACCGATTACCGATCTCGGCGTGAAAGCCATCGATGATCACACGTTAGAAGTTACATTAAGTGAGCCTGTTCCGTACTTCTATAAATTGTTGGTTCACCCGTCTACTTCTCCGGTGCCAAAAGCCGCCATTGAGAAATTTGGCGAAAAATGGACTCAGCCGGATAATATCGTCACCAACGGTGCCTATACATTAAAAGATTGGGTCGTTAACGAACGTATCGTTCTTGAGCGCAGCCCGACTTACTGGAACAACGCGAAAACGGTTATTAATCAGGTGACTTATTTGCCGATCGCTTCTGAAGTTACCGATGTAAACCGCTATCGCAGCGGTGAAATCGATATGACTTATAACAACATGCCGATCGAGCTGTTCCAGAAACTGAAAAAAGAGATCCCGGACGAAGTTCACGTCGACCCATATCTGTGTACCTACTATTACGAAATTAATAACCAGAAAGCGCCATTCAACGACGTGCGCGTGCGTACAGCGCTGAAACTGGGTATGGACCGCGATATCATTGTTAATAAAGTTAAAGCACAGGGCGATATGCCAGCCTATGGTTACACACCTCCTTATACTGATGGTGCAAAATTAACTCAGCCGGAATGGTTTGGCTGGAGCCAGGAAAAACGTAACGAAGAAGCTAAAAAACTGCTGGCCGAAGCGGGTTATACTGCAGACAAACCGTTAACGATTAACCTGCTATATAACACGTCCGATCTGCATAAAAAGCTGGCCATTGCCGCCTCTTCGCTGTGGAAGAAAAACATAGGTGTTAACGTCAAACTGGTTAACCAGGAATGGAAAACCTTCCTTGACACCCGTCACCAGGGAACTTTTGATGTGGCTCGTGCAGGTTGGTGTGCCGACTACAACGAACCGACCTCCTTCCTGAACACCATGCTGTCGAACAGCTCGATGAACACCGCGCATTATAAGAGCCCTGCGTTTGACAGTATTATGGCGGAAACGCTGAAAGCCACTGACGAGGCGCAGCGCACGGCGTTGTACACCAAAGCAGAGCAACAGTTGGATAAAGATTCGGCCATTGTTCCGGTTTATTACTACGTGAACGCGCGTCTGGTAAAACCGTGGGTTGGAGGTTATACCGGTAAAGATCCGCTGGATAACACCTACACCAGAAATATGTACATTGTGAAGCACTAATGGCAATACGTGGGGTAGGCGAGTCCTGCTCCACGGTGTCTGGTTTTTATCGCATTACAGAAGGCACAGGCCAGAAGGTACGGCAATGTTAAAATTTATTCTACGTCGCTGTCTGGAAGCGATTCCGACGCTATTTATTCTTATTACTATTTCGTTCTTTATGATGCGCCTCGCCCCGGGAAGTCCTTTTACTGGTGAACGCACGTTACCGCCAGAAGTGATGGCCAATATCGAAGCGAAATATCATCTTAATGATCCGATCATGACACAGTATTTCAGCTACCTGAAACAACTGGCGCATGGCGATTTCGGTCCGTCTTTTAAATATAAAGATTATTCGGTCAATGACCTGGTTGCATCCAGTTTTCCTGTTTCTGCAAAATTGGGTGCCGCTGCATTTTTCCTCGCGGTGGTGCTGGGTGTAAGTGCTGGCGTTATTGCCGCATTAAAACAAAACACCAAATGGGACTATACCGTGATGGGGCTGGCAATGACCGGGGTGGTTATCCCCAGTTTTGTGGTTGCGCCATTATTAGTCATGATATTCGCGATCATTTTGCATTGGCTACCCGGCGGCGGATGGAATGGCGGGGCGCTGAAATTCATGATATTACCGATGGTGGCGTTGTCACTCGCCTATATCGCCAGTATCGCGCGTATTACCCGTGGTTCAATGATTGAAGTTTTACACTCCAACTTTATTCGCACTGCCCGCGCGAAAGGTTTACCTATGCGCAGAATTATCCTTCGCCACGCATTAAAACCTGCGCTGTTACCCGTACTTTCATATATGGGACCCGCATTTGTCGGCATTATTACCGGTTCTATGGTCATCGAAACCATTTATGGTTTACCTGGGATCGGGCAATTGTTTGTTAATGGCGCGTTGAACCGTGACTATTCATTGGTTTTAAGCCTGACCATTCTGGTTGGTGCATTAACCATTTTGTTCAATGCCATTGTCGATGTGCTATATGCGGTTATCGACCCGAAAATCCGTTACTGATACTGGAGCTCGCGATGATGTTAAGTAAGAAAAACAGCGAGACGCTGGAAAATTTCAGTGAAAAGCTGGAGGTCGAAGGGCGCAGTTTATGGCAGGACGCACGCCGTCGTTTTATGCATAACCGTGCGGCGGTCGCCAGTCTCATTGTACTGGTGCTGATTGCTCTGTTTGTTATCCTGGCACCGATGCTTTCGCAATTTGCCTATGACGATACCGATTGGGCGATGATGTCCAGCGCTCCAGATATGGAGTCCGGTCACTACTTTGGTACTGACTCATCCGGACGCGATCTGCTGGTACGTGTTGCAATTGGTGGGCGTATCTCACTCATGGTCGGGGTTGCTGCGGCGCTGGTGGCTGTAGTCGTAGGTACGCTTTACGGTTCGCTTTCCGGTTATCTTGGCGGCAAGGTGGACTCGGTAATGATGCGTTTGCTGGAAATCCTCAATTCCTTCCCATTCATGTTCTTCGTCATTTTGCTGGTGACCTTCTTTGGCCAAAACATTCTGCTGATTTTCGTGGCGATTGGCATGGTTTCCTGGCTGGATATGGCGCGTATCGTACGTGGGCAAACCCTTAGTCTGAAGCGCAAAGAGTTTATTGAGGCAGCACAAGTTGGTGGAGTCTCTACGCCCGGTATCGTGATTCGCCACATTGTGCCGAACGTGCTCGGCGTAGTGGTGGTGTACGCATCGCTACTGGTGCCAAGCATGATCCTCTTTGAGTCTTTCCTTAGCTTCCTGGGGCTGGGTACGCAAGAGCCGTTAAGTAGTTGGGGCGCATTGCTAAGTGATGGTGCGAACTCGATGGAAGTCTCGCCCTGGTTGCTGCTGTTTCCGGCCGGTTTCCTTGTGGTGACGCTGTTTTGTTTCAACTTTATCGGGGATGGCTTACGTGATGCCCTCGACCCGAAAGATCGTTAAGGAGTGCAGCCATGAGCGTAATTGAAACTGCAACCGTACCGCTTGCACAGCAACAGGCTAACGCACTGCTGAACGTGAAGGATTTGCGAGTGACATTTAGTACCCCGGACGGCGACGTCACAGCGGTCAATGATTTGAATTTTTCTCTGCGTGCCGGAGAAACGTTGGGTATCGTGGGTGAGTCTGGTTCCGGTAAGTCGCAAACCGCGTTTGCTTTAATGGGGCTGCTGGCCGCGAACGGACACATTGGTGGATCGGCCACTTTTAATGGCCGTGAGATCCTCAACCTGCCAGAACGCGAACTCAATAAACTGCGCGCTGAACAAATCTCGATGATTTTTCAGGACCCGATGACTTCGTTGAACCCGTATATGCGCGTCGGTGAGCAGTTGATGGAAGTGCTGATGCTGCATAAGAGTATGAGCAAGGCTGAAGCGTTTGAAGAGTCGGTGCGGATGCTTGATGCCGTAAAAATGCCGGAAGCGCGTAAGCGCATGAAGATGTTCCCGCATGAATTTTCTGGCGGTATGCGTCAGCGTGTAATGATTGCGATGGCATTGTTGTGTCGGCCTAAATTGCTGATTGCTGACGAACCTACCACTGCGCTGGACGTGACTGTGCAGGCGCAAATCATGACGCTATTGAATGACCTGAAACGGGAATTCAATACTGCCATCATTATGATCACCCACGATCTGGGTGTGGTGGCGGGGATCTGTGACAAAGTATTGGTGATGTACGCCGGGCGCACCATGGAATACGGCAACGCGCGCGATGTCTTTTATCAGCCCGTTCATCCTTACTCTATCGGTTTACTCAATGCGGTGCCGCGTCTTGATGCGGAAGGTGAAGCTATGTTGACCATACCGGGAAATCCACCAAACCTGCTACGTTTACCAAAAGGTTGCCCGTTCCAGCCGCGCTGTCCACATGCGATGGAAATTTGTAGCAGTGCGCCGCCGCTGGAAGAGTTCACGCCAGGTCGCCTGCGCGCCTGTTTTAAACCAGTGGGGGAACTGTTATGAATGCTGTTACGGAAGAAAGAAAAGTTCTCCTGGAAATTGCCGATCTGAAAGTTCACTTTGAGATTAAAGATGGCAAACAGTGGTTCTGGCAACCGGCGAAAACCCTGAAAGCCGTTGATGGAGTCACACTTCGACTTTATGAAGGGGAGACATTAGGCGTAGTAGGGGAATCCGGTTGCGGTAAATCCACCTTTGCCCGCGCTATTATCGGCCTGGTTAAAGCGACCGATGGGCGCGTCGCGTGGTTAGGAAAAGAGTTGTTAGGGATGAAGCCTGATGAATGGCGTGCCGTTCGCAGTGATATCCAGATGATTTTTCAGGACCCGCTGGCGTCTCTTAACCCACGTATGACGATTGGCGAGATCATCGCTGAACCGCTGCGTACCTATCATCCGAAAATGTCACGCCAGGAAGTCCGTGAGCGCGTGAAGGCGATGATGATGAAAGTCGGCTTGCTACCTAACCTGATTAACCGCTATCCGCATGAGTTCTCCGGGGGGCAGTGCCAGCGTATCGGAATTGCACGTGCACTCATTCTTGAACCGAAACTGATTATCTGCGATGAGCCTGTTTCGGCGCTGGACGTGTCAATTCAGGCACAGGTGGTGAACCTGCTCCAGCAGTTGCAACGTGAGATGGGATTGTCATTAATTTTTATTGCTCACGATCTGGCAGTGGTAAAACACATTTCCGATCGCGTGCTGGTGATGTATCTCGGACACGCGGTGGAGCTGGGGACGTATGATGAGGTCTACCACAATCCGCTGCATCCTTATACCAAAGCCTTGATGTCGGCGGTGCCAATTCCTGATCCGGATCTGGAGAAGAACAAATCCATCCAGTTACTGGAAGGGGAATTGCCTTCGCCCATCAATCCTCCGTCTGGTTGTGTGTTCCGCACACGTTGCCCGATCGCCGGCCCGGAATGTGCCAAAACGCGTCCGGTGCTGGAGGGCAGTTTCAGACATGCGGTCTCTTGCCTGAAAGTCGATCCGCTTTAAAAACAAAAGGGCTGACAACCGTCAGCCCTTTTTCACACCAAAAGCGATATTTATTCACGCCAGATGATATGGCAAAGTTTGTGATCTTTTTCGCGACATAACAGGATACGGGCGAAAACATCGTTAATTTCACCATCTTCACTGTCCGCCAGACCAATCACCACTTCTGCAAAAAAGTCCGGGTTCAAATCGTAATCAACATGTTCCTGCCAGTCTTCTGCCGGGTCGAATAACTCCGCACCGCCACGTTCTTCAAACTGAAGATTGAACAGCAGAACATCCGCCGGATCGAGATTATCTGCGGCCAGTTCGAGAAAAATATCATAAGCCTGCTCAAGCGTTTCATCTTCAGTCAGGCGATTGTTTAAATCCATATCCATAGTCACTACCCGTTTAACATCTGTTGGCGACGTTTTACAGCAACGGACTGAAGAAGTAAAACAGTCGCTCGGCAACGCGCTGCCAGAGCGGTCGTTTTGCCCACAGCCGCGCATCAAGCAGACGTGAGCGCGAGATATAATCGTCCTGAACAGCAGCCAGGTCAGCACCAAAACCTTTATCGTCGATCGCCAGCGTGATCTCAAAATTTAACCACAGGCTGCGCATATCAAGGTTCACAGTCCCCACCAGACTTAGTTCGCCATCGACCAGCACGCTCTTGGTATGTAATAACCCGCCTTCAAACTGATAAATTTTAACCCCAGCGGCCAACAGTTCAGTAAAGAATGCGCGGCTGGCCCAGCCTACCAGCATTGAGTCATTTTTACGCGGCAGAATAATACTGACATCAACTCCGCGCTGTGCTGCTGTGCAAATCGCGTGAAGTAAGTCATCGCTGGGCACGAAGTAGGGCGTCGTCATGATTAAATATTCGCGTGCTGAATATGCAGCGGTGAGTAACGCCTGGTGAATCAGGTCTTCCGGGAAGCCGGGGCCAGAAGCTATGGTATGGATCGTATGCCCGCTGGACTGTTCAAACGGCATAATATTGACATCAGGCGGCGGTGGCAGAATGCGTTTTCCGGTTTCAATCTCCCAGTCGCAGGAATAAATAATCCCCATGGCGGTAGCAATAGGACCTTCCATGCGGGCCATCAGGTCAATCCATTGTCCTACTCCCGCATCCTGTTTGAAGAAACGTGGATCGACCATATTCATGCTACCGGTATAGGCAATGTAATTATCAATCATGATCATCTTGCGGTGCTGGCGCAGATCCATGCGGCGTAAAAATACGCGCATCAGGTTAACCTTTAAGGATTCGACCACTTCGATACCAGCATTACGCATCAGCTCCGGCCACGGGCTGCGAAAGAAAGCCACACTCCCGGCAGAGTCGAGCATCAGTCGGCAATGAATACCGCGGCGGGCTGCGGCCATCAACGACTCAGCCACCTGATCTGCCATGCCGCCGGGCTGCCAGATGTAAAACACCATCTCAATATTATGGCGAGCCAGTTGGATGTCACGGATCAACGCCTGCATCACATCATCAGACTCGGTCATCAGTTGCAGTTGGTTACCTTTAACGCCCGCGATACCCTGACGGCGCTCGCAGAGCTTAAATAACGGCCCGGCGACACTGCTATTTTCTTCCGCGAAAATGTGTTTACAGGCTTTAAGATCGTTAAGCCATTTAGCCGTAGAAGGCCACATCGCTCTTGCACGTTCGGCGCGGCGCTTGCCTAAATGCAGTTCACCGACTGCCAGATAGGCAATAATTCCGACCAGAGGCAGAATGTAAATGACCAACAGCCAGGCCATAGCGGAGGGAACGGCGCGTCGTTTCATTAGAATGCGTAATGTTACGCCTGCAATGAGCAACCAGTATCCCAGAATGGCCAACCAACTCACCAACGTATAAACGGTTGTCATAGATTAGAAATCCTTTTGAAAGCGCATTGTTATGAGTTTACGCATATGGATTCATCTGGCAAATAAAAACACCGGAAAAGCACTGGTCAGCGTCGGGGGCGGAGGTATAATGACCACTCTGTTATTGCATAGAGTAGTTAACATGAAGCGGAGTAGAACGGAAGTGGGGCGCTGGCGCATGCAGCGTCAGGCTAGCCGACGGAAATCGCGTTGGCTTGAGGGGCAGTCGCGCCGAAATATGCGTATCCACAGCATCAGGAAGTGCCTTCTAAACAAACAGCGTAACTCGTTATTGTTTGCGATCTACAATATCTGAATGAGCCGGGCACCATCACGGTGCCCATCCGGTTTTATTTTTTCACAGTTTCGTTGCCATCATCGTCGTTCTTATCGCTGAAAATACCATGCCCGGAGTTCAGCAACATTGAGACGAGCATATCATTATTAACTTCTTCACCATTGAGAATACGCGCCAGGATTTCACTGCCGAACAGTTGCGGCGAGAGAATGATGTCCGGATGTACCATTTTAATTTTGTTGAGATTTTTGCTATCACTGACGGCAAGCACTGTTTTGACATCTTTGCTCATATCTTTAGCCGACAGGACGACAAAAGCGTTATCTGCATCGTTATCACTGAGCGCCAGAATAGCCCGGCAGTGATCGATTCCCGCTTTCTTTAATACCGAACTGTCATTGCTGTCCCCGGAAATAACATCAGCATTGTCACCTAATCGCTGTTCGAGTTGTTTGATGTCATCTTCTGGCAGATTACTGATAACAGTCACATTTTGTCCGCGTTGATTCAGTTGCAGAATCGTGTTGATTGCCAGAATGGAGTGCCCGCAAACAATAAAGTGATCTTTACGATTCATCGTATGCTTGTTTCCTTTCACAAGTTTATTGAATCCTCCGCGGATAAGCGGACCAAAAATAGACGTCATGGAGGTGGCGAAAACAGTAATGCCGGAAATAATAACCGAAATAGTAAACAGACGTGCCGATTCAGAAACAGGGACGATATCGCCATAGCCCACCGTTGACATCGTTTCTATCGAAAAATAGAAGGCCGTCATCAGACTCTCTATTCTCGGATTAAAACCTTCGCTTAAATAAAGCGCGCCATAGGTGGAATAAAACAGTAACGTCGTAAAACTAATAAAAGCGAAAATTGTTCCGGCTGCGGCACTACTGTGGGAGAAGTCTTTGCGCAGCACCAGCAAAATCACCAGTGTAAAGATGCAAAACCCAATGCTGAATTTCAGCCAGGGATAGAAGTGTAGGGTGTAGATAAGTGTAATCAGCAATAAAATGATACTGATCGCCCACGCCAGTTTTGCCCGAAACAGCAAGCCGATTGAGTTCAGTACAAGAAAGACACCCAGCATAAACAGAGGTGCATTCGCCAGAAGGGAGAGGTCAAGTTCTGAAAATGCCTGGATATGGAAAATATCGAGCAGATTGACCGACATGCCATAGATTGTTTTGAAAATAAGCAATCCATTTAGAAAGACGGCCAACGCGATAATATCGTGCCGTAGTGTCACCCATAAATTTACCGCTGTTTGCCGGAATGTAGCCCAGTGACTCACTGATACCTCTGTAACCACAATTTTGTTTAATTATCTTTACGCGTACATAATGTGAACATACATACGACTCACGAATGTGTTAATCAATAGTAGATGACTTTATCCGTCGCAATCAAAGGTTTTAAGGCGCTCTGTCGCATAAGGGGAGGATATTATGTATTTTTCCCCTGAATATGCTGATGATATATCAGGATATACAGATAAAGTTATTAACTGTTTGTTGCTGCTGGAGCAATCATTGTGTGGTGTACCTAAGCCAGGAAACAATAAATAAGGGCACGATTTTCACCATCGTGCCCCTTAGAAGAAGAGAAAATGTTCAGAATACTTTTTTGAAGGGTTTCACTGATACTTGTTCATATACACCGGCCGCTACGTAAGGATCGGCATCGGCCCAGGCTTGCGCTGCTTCCAGAGATTCAAATTCAGCAATCACCGTCGATCCGGTAAAACCCGCGGCACCCGGATCATTGCTATCAACCGCAGGCATTGGTCCTGCCGTCAGTAAACGGCCTTCATCATGCAGTAATTGTAAACGTGCTAAATGTGCCGGACGAACGGAAAGACGTTTTTCGAGGCTATCAGCTTTGTCTTGAGCGTAAATAACATACAACACGGGCGCAACTCCTTGTTCGGAAAAGTTGTAAAGTACGTTATTTGAAAGGACAAAGATCTGCAACGGAAAGATGATGTCTTTGTTAAGGCTGTACTTAAAGTAAGGTCAATTGAGCCAAAAAATGCATTTTCACTGATCCTGATCGCCTTGCCTTATTGAATATGATTGCTATTTGCATTTAAAATCGAGGCCTGGTTTTTCTACTGAAACGATTATGACTTCAATGACCCTTGATTTACCTCGCCGCTTCCCCTGGCCGACGTTACTTTCGGTCTGCATTCATGGTGCTGTTGTGGCGGGTCTACTCTATACCTCGGTACATCAGGTTATTGAACTACCTGCGCCTGCGCAGCCGATTTCTGTCACCATGGTTGCACCAGCGGATCTTGAACCGCCACAAGCTGTTCAACCGCCGCCAGAGCCGGTGGTGGAGCCGGAACCGGAACCTGAGCCGATACCAGAGCCGCCAAAAGAAGCGCCGGTGGTCATTGAAAAGCCGAAGCCGAAACCTAAGCCGAAACCGAAGCCGGTGAAAAAGGTGCAGGAACAGCCAAAACGCGATGTTAAACCGGTAGAATCGCGCCCGGCGTCACCGTTTGAAAATACGGCACCGACTCGCCCGACATCCAGTACGGCAACGGCTGCAAGCAGCAAGCCAGTTACCAGTGTGGCGTCAGGTCCGCGCGCACTAAGCCGTAATCAGCCGCAGTATCCAGCGCGCGCGCAGGCATTGCGCATTGAAGGGCAGGTCAAGGTTAAGTTTGACGTTACACCGGATGGCCGGGTGGATAACGTACAAATTCTTTCTGCCAAACCTGCGAATATGTTTGAGCGTGAAGTGAAAAACGCGATGCGCAGATGGCGTTACGAGCCGGGTAAACCAGGGAGTGGAATTGTGGTAAACATTCTGTTTAAAATTAATGGCACTACCGAAATTCAGTAAGCAAAAACTCAAAAGCCTCCGACAGGAGGCTTTTGACTATTACTCAACGGGTAAAGTGCGAGGCTTTCCTTCAGGATCAACAGCGACATACTTAAATAACGCTTCTGTCGCTTTATAGCGTTGCCCAATCGGTTCGGACGCCACTTTTTTCACCCACACTTCAATATTGATACTGACCGATGTTGTCCCTTTTTGGACACAGCGTGCATAGCAGCACACCACATCACCGACTGCTACAGGTCGCAGAAAGGTCATGCCTTCCACGCGAACGGTCACGACGCGACCGTGTGCAATTTCTTTTGCCAGAATGGCACCGCCAATATCCATTTGCGACATCAACCAACCACCAAAAATATCGCCATTAGCATTGGTATCGGCAGGCATGGCTAAAGTTCGTAAAACCAGATCGCCCTGGGGGACGTTATGTGTTGTTGACATGGTAAAACCGACTAAAAAGGAAAATCACAGGCGCGATGCTACTATGATTTTCCTGATGAGAACAGAGGAGATGCAGCGCCAGTCCCGCAGGACTGGCTGGCAGATTATGATTTATCTTCCTGTGGCATGTGGCGATAGATATAGATACCGCTTAACAGTGTGAAGATTAAGGTGAGGGCGGTCAGACCAAACACTTTGAAGTTGACCCAAATATTTTGTGGCAGCCAGAATGCGATGTAGATGTTCGCCAGCCCACAAAGGATAAAAAAGATTGCCCAGGCCAGATTCAGCTTCGACCACACCGGTTGTGGCAGAGTAAGCTCTTTACCCAACATACGTTGAATCAGCGGTTTCTTCATTACCCATTGGCTAACCAACAGGGCACCGGCAAACAGAGCGTAAATGACGGTGACCTTCCATTTAATAAACTCATCATTGTGGAAGAACAGCGTCAGACCACCGAAGACGGCCACCAGAACAAAGGTGATCAGGGCCATCTTCTCAACTTTACGAAAGCGAACCCAGCTATAAATAAGCACAATCGCCGTGGCGACGATCAGCGCCGCAGTTGCCGCATAGATGTCATAAATCTTGTAGAACGCGAAGAAGACAACCAACGGTAAAAAATCAAGAAACTGCTTCATTTTACGATTCCGTAATCAAATGCTTCAGGATTATTGGCGAATTAACATGTACAGGCGGAACAGATAGATGAGCAATACGGCTGAAATCAGATTGCTCAATGTGTTCGCCAGTACAGCGCCAATTTCTGGGGTTAATGCGGCAAACGAAGAGGCAAACAGCAACAACAATGTTTTTGCCAGTAACCAGCTCAATACCGCAGGTGCCACCAGACGCATATTCGCCCATGTCAGTCGCATACTGCTGCGCATGGAGGCGAAAACGCCCATTTTATCCTGGACCAGCATCACGGGAGCCAGTGCTAACAGGATGGCCATGATGATACCAGGAACGACCACCAGCATGATGCCTATTTGCACAATTAACGTCGTCAGAAGGATTAGCAAGAATAACTTCGGTAATACCGGAGCGCTCGCGCCAATTGCCCGTAATGCGCTGACCCGCTGACCTGCGGACACTAGCTGGATAATTAATAATACGCCGCCCGCGAGAATGGCGTTACCGATTAATCCTGAAAAGGTGGACGCGGCAGACGCACGCAGCAAAATTTGCTGCTGTTCCGGGGACATATTTTGTACCAGATCGAACAACCCACCGCTGCCACTAACGGGAACACCGTCATTGAGCTGCGCAAGTTGTGCGTCACTGGGTGAGAAAACATGTCCTGACACCACTGTGATAAATGCACATAGCAGTGATACCAGCAGAATGGTCATAAATTGATTACGGAAGAAATTTCCGGTGTCACGGTATACGGACTGCGCCGTGATAGACATGCACTCTCCTTGAGTTTTATGCAGGTGTTAATTAGCGGGCAATTGTACCCTGGTTAGCCTCTCAGTGGCAGCATCAGGACATGTATGGAAAAGCATATCTTTGTAAAGCACTGGTAATCCGCCGAGGGCGTGGGCGCGATTACAGGTTTCGTTGATTTCCCAGACTTCTCCTGATATGGCAAATTTCTGCCATATGGACGGTCTGTTTGCATAAATACCGCAGTTTACCGTTTTCCAGAGGTGCTTTTCAGAGCGACACACTGACGGTTTTTTGGGGTGGCAGAGCAAAAAGGAACCAGATTCAAGAGGCAATAAGGTAGCAAAAGGATGTATTTGGAGTGAAATACGGTGGAATTGATTTACATCACATTAACCAGGATTTGCAATGCAACTTCTAAATTAATCCAGATCAATAAATGGTGATTTAGAAAATGTAGTGTGATCTGTGTAGGATCACTTGTTACTCCAATGTGGGTATATTCGTCACGTTTTTATAACCATAACGACGGAGCGAGCATGAAAAAATTAACAGTGGCGGCATTGGCAGTAAGTACACTTCTCTCTGGCAGCGTTTATGCGCATGAAGCAGGTGAGTTCTTCATTCGAGCAGGTTCAGCGACTGTACGTCCAACTGAAGGCGCGGGTGGGACTCTGGGAAGCCTGGGTGGATTTAGTGTGACCAATAACACCCAACTGGGGCTGACCTTTACCTATATGGCGACCGATAACATTGGCGTTGAACTGCTGGCAGCATCACCGTTCCGCCATAAAGTTGGCACAGCCACGACCGGAGATATTGCGACAGTCCACCATTTACCGCCAACATTGATGGCGCAGTGGTATTTTGGTGATGCCAGCAGTAAATTCCGTCCTTACGTCGGTGCTGGTATTAACTACACCACCTTCTTTAATAATGACTTCAATGATACCGGTGAAGGTCTTGGATTATCCGATCTTAGTCTGAAGGATTCATGGGGAGTGGTGGGGCAAGTTGGTCTGGATTATCTCATCAACCGTGACTGGTTGCTTAATATGTCGGTCTGGTACATGGATATCGACACCACCGCCAGCTATAAATTTAATGGAACCCCCGTGAAAGACGCGGTACGACTGGATCCGTGGGTGTTTATGTTCTCTGCCGGATACCGCTTCTAATTTTCTCTGCAAAACCTCTGCAAAACTCTTCTGCAAAACTGGTTATCAAACAACCAGTTTTTTCCACTCTTTACCGCGTGCGTCGTTGTAAATATCGGTCATTTTTTGATTCGAATGGCCCAGCAAAATTTTGGTATCAATTCCCTGTTCTCTGAACAATCGTTCTGATAAAGATCTTTGCTCATGGAAAGAGGGTGGCGTGCCATTAGCACGCCAGTTGTAATCCACAGAATCCCGGGCTTTTTTAAATGCGACTGTTAACGTTGCTGGTTTAACCATCCCGCCGCGCTTACCCATCCCCTTAGCGTGATGATGGTGCAATAACCACGGACTAAGGATGTAATCACGACAGGATGACACCACGTCACCCAGGGTAAGATTTAATTTGTCGCAACGCAGAGCCAGAGGAATGGCTATCCGGGCTCCTGTTTTTTGCTGTTCGACATGAAGGTAACCATCCCGGATATCCGAAAACTGCATTTTGCAAATATCCGAAAGACGCTGGCCCGTCATCAGTGCCAGCAGCATGCCGCGCTGTAAAAAGTAACCATCCTTTTCCGCTGCGTTATAAATCATCATCCACTCATCAAAAGTCAGTCGCTGTCTTGATATCCGCACTTGCGGTTTTTTTGCCGATTCAGCCGGGTTAAAGCCTGGCGGGACATCACCCGTTTGTTGAGCCTCCCGGAAAACATCGATCAATACCTTCCTGAAAATTTGTCCCATTCTGTTATGTCCCTTTGCCTTGTATTCTTCCAGCACCGATACCACATCTTTTACGGTTATGGCATCTAGCGGCCTGGCTCCAAAACGTTCATCAAACACCCTGAGAGGAGCCGCTTTTTGTTTCAGCGTGCTGAGCTTGATTTCTCCGTTCTCATATCTTTCCTGTTGAATTTTTCTGTAATTATTCAGAAAAATGGAAACGGTTGATGCGCCGCCGGTATCACTAATAATTTTCTCCTGCAGACTGAGCATTTGCTCCATTTTTTGTCTGGCAAGACGGCTGTTCGCTTCTGCTGCAATGGTTTCCGCCAGTTTCTGGTCAATACTGCCGAGTCCATGATTTTTACCTGTGATGGGATGCCTGTAACGCCAGTAAACTTTGTTATTTCTTTTGTCAAAATACGGAGATAAACCCGGAACATCGGTTTTATATTTTCGCGGGCGCGCCATCTTCCAGTATCCTCTTCAAAGCAGGGTGATCTGTGGCGATCACCTCAGGCTTGTTTACCATTCCGACAAAGCGAGCGCGTGGATCCACTCGCCAGTGCCTTCCTACTTTTTTGGGGAGAGGAAATATCATTCCGGCTTTAGCGTATTTACTTAACGTACCCGGAGTAGGGACCGGTTCACTGAATTCCTCTTTTGCCCACTCAGTGAGCAGAATAAGTCTTGCCATGAGCGTCGTTCGCTAATCATGGTCGCCGCCACTATAGCTGGTGGGCGACGACCGGGGTTGAACATTAAAAATCAGCCTGATTCGGGATCAGTTTTTGCCAGATTGCTGAAACGTATTTCGCCTGGTGACGGGCATCATCCAGCGCATGGTGGCGCACGCCTTCAAATGGAATAACTGTTCTGGCATCGAAGTCGATAGTTTTTCCCAGTTCAACGATTGTACGTACATCGCGATCGTTGTAGTAACGCCACGGGCAGGGGATGTTCAGGCGTTCGTACGAGGTTCGTAAAATAGTGTTGTCGAAAGTTGCACCATTGCCCCATACCTGAACGAATTTTTCATTCGAGTACTCATTGATGAATTCCCGAAATTGAATAAGAGCGTCAACCAGTTTTACCTGATCAACTAAAATTGCAGATCTGGCTTCGCTGGACTGAGCAAGCCACCATTCGATGGTGGAACCATCAGGTACAGCACCCGTGTCCATAGCGTCAACCAGGCTGATAACGATATAAAATGTTGGCCCGATTTCCCCGGTCTGCGGATCGAAGAACACAGCACCAATAACCACGATGGGGGCATTACTTTTTTTACCCATCGTTTCAAGGTCGATCATCAGGTGGTACCACACTCTACTGGTGGATGTGCTTTTATGATGACCATTCACATTAATTAAGGGATCTGCCGCCTCACCAGTTTCACTATCGCTGGCGTGGTCCTGAGCGCCGCTAGTGTCCCCCTTGTGTGGATGTTCAGCGCCTTCCATTTCCTCCGGATCATTTTCCTGAACTTCAACCTGATTCTCTTCATCGAATGTTTCCTGATATGTTGCGTTGCCCATCACCGCGCCACAATCAGGGCAGTTGCCGCCACCGCTCTGACCGCAGGCGGTGCAGGTTTTTTCTGGTTCTTGTTGCGCTACTGGTTCGGATTGTTTCGTTTCTGGCTCGTTTTGTAACGCATTTTGGCTGTTTTGTTCCGCTTTCTGGTCGTTCTGTTCCGTTTCTTGCTGGTTCTGGTACACAGAATCGCGGGTTTCAATCCCCTTCACCCATTTCGGATCATTCGGGTCGCTAATCCCTGCAACAAATTCTCCGCGAGAGGCAGCAAGCAACTGATTGGCGTCAGGCTGGCTGACTGCCTGCATAATTTTGTTTACTTCGTCAGCGGTAACTTTTACCGGCTCTGGTTGTGCGGTCGTGTCAGATGCACCAGTATTTTGTTGTGAACCTGAGTATGTGCCGTTTTTGCGGGCAAAATATTCTTCTTTCGTGATTTCAGTAGCCCCGGCAGCCAGCGCCTTATTCAGACCAGAAAGTTTGTTTGCGCGACCGTATTTTTCGCCATCCTTGTCGGTGAAGAGGAAGTAGAATGGCCCCTCACGCTCTACAGATGGTTCGACTTCCACTTTGCATTCGGTTTTTTCGTTGTCCGGAATTGCCGTTTCCACTGCATCAGTTTCTGGTACTGGCGACGAGAGAGTATCAGTTGCGCTCTGATTTCTTCCTTCATCTTCAAACACGCCCTTTGTAGTCAGGTATTCAGTAATGTATTTGTTCAGTGCCACAGGGTCTTTGTGAATGTCGATCGGACGTTCACGGACAAGGCCAAAAATAGTCTGGCGGTCGTAGCGAAGGGCATCAGGCTGTTTGCGCATTGATGCCGAGATACGCTTCCAGTCTTCGCGGTCGTTGTCGATAACTTCATTTTTTGCCCAGCGATGGATGCTGCCGTTAACGTTTCCGGCATCCACATCACCAGGCCAGAGAGCGTAGGCCAGTTCGCCATCCAGTGTTTTCCATGTCTGCTTGTATTCGCGACGAATGACAGCAGTTACGGAGTCAGTTTTTCCTGCAGAGTTTTCAGTGCCTTGCCGGTTGACTCTGGCGCGGGCAAGATCGACGACGGAATTATATGCTCCACCTTCTTTGCGCTCCTTTTCCATGCGTTTTTTACGTTCGAGAAAATACGCCTGAACATCGGGCCATTTGGCTGTTGGTTTTAAATCACGTCTGGCATCGTTGATGTACTCAGTCTGACGCTCAGGATACATGGCGTTAATTTCTCTGGTCCGGATAACTGCTTCAGTGAGGTGTCCATCAAAAGTCGTCATCTCGTCATCGCCGAGAAGCCCGCTTGCATTGATGACCATATCCACGGTGATGTTTTCATGTGTACCGAACCTGACAAGGACAGCAGCCCGCTTGTCGTCAGATAACTGATTAAAGTTAACAGTTTCTGTATCCGGTTCAGGGTCGACCGGAACAAAGGAAGCCGACTCCTCATTCCAGCGGTTTTCCTGCATATATTCGGAATCCCAGGAATCGAGAGCAGGGCGGGCCATGCCGGGTTTATCCTCGCAGACAAGAAATTTATAAGCACAGTCCTGAGTTTCCGGGTATTGTTCCAGAAATAACCAGCTAAATTTGGCTCTTGCCCGGCGTTCGTCGCCTGCTTCAATGGCAGTGGCCACAGGTTTAGCGCCTTCTGCTGTTGCCTGTTCGTCCGGAATGGCGGCGCAAATAAAGACTTTACTCATTTTGTTTTAACCTCATTACAGATTTAAGGGTGAACAAATCCCTGCCATTGCTGGCATATAAAAATGAAACCGGATATTAATTACGGTGCTGTTTTAAGTCCTGCCGGGATTTCGTTATTGTCCATATGAATAACTTTATCAACCGGATAACAGTTACCGGGAATTTTCTGTTCCGCTGCGGCAGCCGTGCATTCTTTCATTGAACCGTAAATGTCAATAACCAGGTCAACAGGCTCGCCCGTATTAAGAAAAACTGTCAGAGTGAGAGCAATTGCTGTATTCATTGCCAGCATCCTTTTTGCATCGGGCGTAAACGTGCCAGCATTGAAAGAATGCATATTTTATTTAATAACTCCCGTTCGTGTTTTCTCTTGTTAATGGCATCTTCAGTAAATGCAGAGTTACTGATTCTGACACCAATTTCAAAACAACCTTCAGACGTATTAACGTTTGGTAATAACGTTTCCATTATCGCGTCCTCAACAATGAATTTTGTGATGCGGTGCCTGGTGCCTCCAGGTGACGTTAACCAGTTAACAATTAACGCCGGATACAGAGAATCCACCCATAACACTGTTTTTGGTTTTAACTGTTCCGCGTGCGCTGAGCCGCATTCACCGCATCACAAAATTCACTTTAAAAAGGGCGGGCATCAGTTCATGGGCAAACAGATGCCGCCAAACGTCACCAGAAAATTGATAACAGAGGGCGTTGCAGCGGGGGTGTCACTTAAGCGTATGGTCAACCTGACAACCCGGTGTCCTCAACGGGGAAGGAATAACCCCGCCATACTTACCGCCGCGCCATTTCGCGGAGTGCCACAACCGGAAGCGCACGGTCGAATTAAATTTAACGACACCGTATAGACAGAAGAACTTCGCCGTGCGCTTTCGCGTTATGCCCTGACTTTTCAGGGATATATCCTTTCAGTAAACTGTCAGTGCCGGATGCTCACCCGTGTCCGGCGCACGCACTCCACCTCACCCGTGGAGAACTCCTTAATCACCAACCCTCAGGAGGGTGAAATGTCGACTGAAAATAATGAAATCATTAACTCCCTGATACGCCAGATTAATAATTTTGATAAAGCATTGCAGCATGCTGCGGCGCGTAGTGATATAACTCTTTTAGCAATTTCATTTCTTGCATCTGTTATGGATAAAAATGAAGTCGTACGACAGAGTCTTGTTGATTATATCGACTCGCTTCAACCCGGCGCTTTCAATCATGAGAGCTTCAATCATGAGAAAGAGCATGTTAAATCTGTTATTAATTCTCTTGTTTTGAATCAAAAGAATTAATGCTTTTTGTTGCAAAGTAATTTTCAAGGGGTTCTATTCGAATCCCTTTCTTTTTCATTAACAAGCCAAACCCCTTATCAATGATGTTCATTAATTCCAGGAAGTATTTTTCATGCAAATCCTGGTTATCAGAGAGTTGCTTCTCTTCGTACAACCCGATAAAGGCGCGACGCACGTTACCGGATATATTATCGATGGTTTCTTTTTCTACGGTACTCAGGTCAAGAGTCGCCAGTTGGGAACGAACTATATTCGCTGCCATTTCCTGGAATGGTATTGGTAAATCTTTAAATTCCATCGTCAACCTCATCAGTCAGTAGTTTTCATTCACTCGTGAAACGTTTAATGCCGCGCTTTTTGCCAGAGTGGTAATATCCTGCTCCGCTGACGCCAGTTCTTTAGAGAGGCGCTCTTTATAGTCAGCAGCCTGCTTCAGGTCATTAATGGCGCGTATCTTCCCGCACATCCATTCGTAAATTTCATCATCGGTATAGCCTGGTGCGATGATGATGGGTTCTGGTTTCTGCATACTGATTCCTCGCGGTGCTGTTTCGCTTATCAGCCGTTAGATTTTGCCGAACTGGAAAGCGCCTGTTTAAACTCACTGAAGCTGAGAGCTTCTTCGCCTTCGGCAAGGCCTTCGAAGTATTCTTCGTAAGCCTTTTCCATGATTGTGTCGAAATCCATATCACTCACCTGAGTTTCTTTCCAGCCAGCGACGGGCACCATTTTCGGTTTTAAACGTTTTGCTTTTGGTATACGTCATCGCGGTGAATGTGCCGTCCTGGTTGGGAAACACGCCGTACACCAGAGATTCGTTGTTGCCAAGATCGATAGTATCCATGTTGACCTCATTTCCCCTTAACGCCGGGGTAGCGGAACAAAAACCTGCTGCATAGTTATTAAAGTTGAACCCTGCCGTCATGTTCTTACGCCTCGGGCTGGCTACTTAACCCCTGACCACTGCCTGGTAACTCGAAGTATTGCCCTGCATTCTGTGGGGACGGGATGGGTTGGCATGCAATAAATCTAAAAGTATTTAGTTTTATAGTCAAGAGGAATCTAAATTAATTTAAAAAAAAGGTCGGCATAACCGACCTTAAGTTCAAGAACATGGCAGGGTTATAGGTTGAACTGTACACCTTTTGCTACGGCAACAATTTTACACTCTGGCGTAAGCAAGGATGATTGATAGCGCGGATTGAGAGGGCTTAAATACACAAGTTTTCCATCAATAACTAATTTTTTTATAGTCATAGACGGTTCATTTGTAAGAGGATCTGGAACTATTACAGCGACGATACTGCCATTTTTATAACTTTCTCCTGGTCTTAGGATCACAGTGGCACCAACTGGGATACTTGGCGACCCTGAGGGGTTATGCATAGTGTCATCAGGCATTGAAACGGCAAAATCACCTTCCACTACATCAAAGAATGTGGTGATCCTATCGACATTTCCCATTGTTTTCTCTCCTTCTAAGATTAGGAAAGAAATCGCGTCACCCCACGAAAAGTAGGGGATCTTGGTGCCTGGATTGCTCTGCACAAAAGATAGTTCAGGAGACGATACTCCATACAGGAGATAGGACTCAGTAGTTCCTAATGCTTGGGCTAACTTACTTAGAGCTTTGCTGCCGGGTTCGTTTAGATCTTTCTCCCAGTACCCTATAGTAACCCCAGTCACGCCTGAAAGCTTACCCAGTTCTACTTGGGTGAGTCCCTTATCTTTTCTGAGTTTCTTAAGCCTGATGCCAAGGCTTTCCATCATTTTCTCCCGCGAGTTGAATATAAATTATTTTAGATCGCATTGACCTAAAAAAAATTATCCTGTAATCTAAAAATACTTAGATTTTAGGAGGGTGAAATGCGAGTTGATGAACTTGTTCAGTTTTTTGGCTCTGTTCAGAGGGTCGCTGATTTTTATGGGATAACCCGCGAAGCTATTTACATGTGGCGTAAGCGCCCCGGTGAAATAGTTCCGAAAGGGAGAGCTGCGGAAGCTGCTGCATACTCCAAGGGAAAATTATCTTTGAACCCAGAGCTTTACAAAAAGAAGGATACCACTCAGAGCGAAAGGAAGAGTGATTCATGAAAATCAAGCATGAGCACATCCGCATGGCGATGAATGCCTGGGCGCATCCGGACGGAGAAAAAGTTCCGGCAGCTGAAATAACCCGGGCTTATTTTGAACTGGGTATGACGTTTCCGGAACTGTACGACGATTCACACCCAGAAGCCCTGGCTCGCAATACTCAGAAGATTTTCCGCTGGGTGGAGAAAGACACCCCTGATGCGGTTAAAAAAATTCAGGCGTTGTTACCAGCGATCGAAAAAGCAATGCCACCTCTGCTGGTGGCCCGAATGCGCAGCCACAGTTCAGCCTATTTTCGGGAGCTGGTGGAGACGCGGGAACGACTGGTGAGAGACGCTGATGATTTTGTCGCAGTGGCGATCGCTGGTTTCAATCAGATGAATCGTGGTGGTCCGGCGGGAAATGCCCTGGTGATGCACTAAAAGCACGGTGTTCGGAGTTTTTTATGAGCAGCAAGCTTCATGGTCTTGTCTGGGAAGGGTGCGCCTTCACCGGCATGATCTTATCCAGGGTGGCAGTAATGGCTCGCCTTGCAGATTACAGCAATGACGAAGGTGTGTCATGGCCTGCAGTGGAGACCATTCGTCGTCAGATTGGGGCAAAGAGTGAATCAACGGTTAAAGCTGCGATAGCGGAACTGGAAAAGAACGGCTGGCTGACGAAGGAGGAACGTAAGGTCGGTGGGCGTAATGTAAGCAATATCTACCGTCTTAATGTGGAAAAACTAGAAGCAGCAGCAGCGGCGGCGCGTGAGGCATATAAACCGAAAAGAAAAATTAGCCAGGCAAAAAATGACCCGTCAAATATTGCCCCCTCAACGGTTGACCCCTCAAATTTTGATGGATCAACCATTGATAAAAAACAGCCGGATAGGGGGGCGATGGTTGGCCCCGATCCGTCAGTATTAAAACCTGATCCGTCAGATAAAAGATCTTTTCGTCCGGAAGCTTCGCAACCGGACTCGCAGACGGCTGAACAGGATTTTTTAACCCGACACCCTGACGCGGTTGTGTTCAGTGCGAAAAAACGCCAGTGGGGTAGCCAGGAAGATTTAGCGTGTGCGCAGTGGATCTGGGGACGAATCGTGAGTCTTTACGAGCAGGCTGCCAGCGATGATGGCGAAATCATGCGACCGAAAGAACCCAACTGGACTGCATGGGCCAATGATGTGCGCACAATGCGGATGCTGGATGGCAGAACTCACAGACAAATTTGCGAAATGTTTGGTCGGGTACAGCGGGATCCATTCTGGGTAAAAAACGTCATGAGCCCGTCAAAGCTTCGCGAAAAATGGGATGAGCTGGTTATTCGTCTGGGGCGTTCGCCTGTACAGCGTTGCGTGAATCACATTTCTGAACCGGATACCGAAATTCCGCCGGGCTTCAGGGGGTAAGTGTTTATTTCAGATCATGAGGTAATTTTCAGGAGGACTTGTGGCAAAAGTTTTTACTTCCGAACAGCGGGAAGAAGTGAAGGCGCGCATTGTGGAACTGGTACGCAGAGATGGTCGGAAAACGCGTAAACAACTGGAAAATGAAATTGGGGCGACGAGACATCTGATAGAAGTTCTGACGAAAGAGCTGGTAGCCAGTGGTGTTGTATATGGTTCAGGGTATGGAATATTCCCTTCAGCGCAGGCGCGTAAGGACTGGATAAAAGCCATCGAAAAGATGTCGAAAGCGGCGGTGAAGAAAAAGAGCGATCCTGACCTGATTTATTCATTACCAGATGGAGAGATACGCCGCTACGACAGACGTCAGAACATAATCTGTCGCGAGTGCCGGAAAAGCAAGGTTATGCAGCGTGTGCTGGCGTTTTATCAGGGTAATTTTCAGGAGGTGATGGCGTGAGGGTGAGGGTTTATATCGCTGGTCCGATGACCGGGTATAAAAATTTCAACCGTGAGGCGTTCCACAAGGCGGAAGAGGAACTGAAACGGGAAGGGCATACCGTCTTAAGTCCGGCAGTACTTCCGGACGGACTGACACAGCCACACTACATGGATATTTGCATGGCAATGATTCGTTGTGTGGATGCGATTTACATGCTGAAAGGCTGGCAGCGGTCAGCAGGCGCTAAGGCAGAACTGGCACTGGCGGAGAAGCTGGGGCATGCAGTTATTTTTCAGGAGGCAACCAGTGAGCAACATTAATTACCAGGCACTGCGAATGGCGGCAGAAAATGCAACCCCTGGCGAATGGTGTTCTGATGATTACTATGGGGTAATTGCTGATGCCGGACTGAACGCAAATTACTACATAGCATCATGCTCAGGACCAGATAATCGCGCCAATAAGCGATTCATAGCAGCAGCCAATCCGGCTACCGTGCTGGCACTGCTGGATGAACGGGAAGCCCAAAGCAAACGCATTGCAGAGCTGGAGACTAATCTTGCTGCGCTTGCGGCGGAGAATGCGGGGCTGAATAAATTTATCGTACAGAGTTGCTACGTGTTTGATGGCGAGCAGGATGAACTATCTGATGCGTATATCTGCGCAATAGACGGAAGGATGCCGCAAACCCCAGCCACCGATGCTTTCCTGGCTGAAGTACGTGCGGAAGCACGCAACGAGGGGATTAACTATACCGCCAGCCGTCTTGCTGCTGCGTTCAATCTGAAGTGGCACACTGAATTTGGCCACCTGAACAGAGGTGATATGCTCACCTCAGAACAACACAGGTGCTCCAATGAAAAAAAGAAATTTCAGCGCAGAGTTTAAACGCGAATCCGCTCAACTGGTTGTTG
>NZ_PTSB01000041.1:0-30126 GCF_002965125.1 Escherichia sp. MOD1-EC6162 | reverse complement strand
AATTAAACTTCGTAATGAATTACGTGTTCACTCTTGAGACTTGGTATTCATTTAGCGTCTTGCGACGTTAAGAATCCGTATCTTCGAGTGCCCACACAGATTGTCTGATAAATTGTTAAAGAGCAGTTGCGACGCGGCTTTCAGCTCACTGTCGCGAGGTGGCGTATATTACGCTTTCCTCTTTCAGAGTCAACCCTGAATTTCAGGATTTTTTCTCTTCAACCGAACCGGCTGTTTGTGTGAAGTGATTCACATCCGCCGTGTCGATGGAGGCGCATTATAGGGTGTTCTCCGTAGGCCGCAATAGAAAAATTGCAAAAAAATGACTGACTGCTGCATTCCCCAGCAAAACCCCGCTTTATACCTTTTTACACACAGAGTTATCCACAATCATCAGCGTTATTTCTGTATTCCTGAACCGCTAATGGCAATCAAAATCGAGATCACCATCGAAACAAAAAAATTCGCGAGCGTTGCGCAAACGTTTTCGTTACAATGCGGGCGAAAAATAAAGATGCCCCGTTAGGGGCGTTAGCTGAGTTTTTTGCGAAAAATTCAGCTAACGCTCTCTGTAATAGTCAAATCCAGGGGATTTACCATGCAACAACGTCGTCCAGTCCGCCGCGCTCTGCTCAGTGTTTCTGACAAAGCCGGTATCGTCGAATTCGCCCAAGCACTTTCTGCACGCGGTGTGGAGCTGCTGTCTACAGGGGGCACTGCCCGTCTGTTAGCAGAAAAAGGCCTGCCGGTGACCGAAGTTTCCGATTACACCGGTTTCCCGGAGATGATGGATGGACGCGTGAAGACCCTGCATCCAAAAGTGCACGGCGGTATTCTGGGCCGTCGCGGTCAGGACGATGCCATTATGGAAGAACATCAGATCCAACCTATCGATATGGTGGTCGTTAACCTGTACCCATTCGCCCAGACCGTGGCCCGTGAAGGCTGCTCACTGGAAGATGCGGTTGAGAACATCGATATCGGCGGCCCAACCATGGTGCGCTCCGCCGCCAAGAATCATAGAGATGTCGCTATCGTTGTTAAGAGCAGCGACTATGACGCTATTATTGAAGAGATGGATGCCAACGAAGGTTCTCTGACTCTCAATACCCGTTTCGACCTCGCCATCAAAGCCTTCGAACATACCGCCGCCTATGACAGCATGATCGCCAACTACTTCGGTAGCATGGTTCCGGCTTATCACGGCGAGAGTAAAGAAGCGGCTGGCCGCTTCCCGCGCACACTTAACCTGAACTTCATTAAGAAGCAGGATATGCGCTACGGTGAAAACAGCCACCAGCAAGCTGCCTTCTATATAGAAGAGAATGTGAAAGAAGCTTCCGTTGCCACCGCAATCCAGGTTCAGGGTAAAGCCCTTTCCTATAACAACATCGCTGATACCGATGCGGCGCTGGAATGCGTGAAAGAATTTGCGGAGCCAGCCTGTGTGATTGTGAAGCACGCTAACCCCTGCGGTGTCGCCATCAGCAGCACGATCCTTGATGCTTACGATCGCGCGTATAAAACCGACCCAACCTCCGCATTCGGCGGCATTATCGCTTTTAACCGTGAGCTGGATGCTGAAACCGCGCAGGCTATTATCTCCCGTCAGTTTGTTGAAGTGATCATTGCGCCGTCCGCCAGCGAAGAAGCCCTGAAAATCACCGCCGCCAAACAGAACGTGCGCGTCCTGACCTGTGGTCAGTGGGGCGAGCGTGTTCCGGGCCTCGATTTCAAACGCGTGAATGGCGGTTTGCTGGTTCAGGATCGCGATCTGGGCATGGTTGGCGCAGAAGAACTGCGCGTGGTGACTAAACGCCAGCCGACCGAGCAGGAACTACGTGATGCGCTGTTCTGCTGGAAGGTGGCGAAGTTCGTGAAATCCAACGCCATCGTCTATGCCAAAAACAATATGACCATCGGGATTGGCGCGGGCCAGATGAGCCGCGTGTACTCCGCGAAAATCGCCGGTATTAAAGCCGCCGATGAAGGTCTGGAAGTGAAAGGTTCCTCGATGGCTTCTGACGCGTTCTTCCCGTTCCGCGACGGTATTGATGCCGCCGCCGCTGCGGGCGTGACCTGCGTAATCCAGCCTGGCGGTTCTATCCGTGATGACGAAGTGATTGCTGCCGCCGACGAGCACGGTATTGCGATGCTCTTCACCGACATGCGCCACTTCCGCCATTAATGGAGCGACAGATGAAAGTATTAGTGATTGGTAACGGCGGGCGCGAACACGCGCTGGCCTGGAAAGCGGCGCAATCGCCGCTGGTTGAGACCGTATTTGTCGCACCAGGTAATGCGGGAACGGCGCTGGAACCTGCGCTGCAAAACGTCGCTATCGGCGTGACCGATATCCCGGCGCTGCTGGATTTCGCGCAAAACGAAAAGATCGACCTAACCATCGTCGGCCCGGAAGCACCGCTGGTGAAAGGCGTGGTTGATACCTTCCGCGCCGCTGGGCTGAAAATCTTCGGCCCAACCGCAGGTGCCGCACAACTGGAAGGCTCGAAAGCATTTACTAAAGATTTCCTGGCCCGCCATAAGATCCCTACGGCGGAATACCAGAACTTCACCGAAGTAGAACCTGCATTAGCGTATCTGCGTGAGAAAGGCGCACCGATCGTTATCAAAGCGGACGGTCTGGCCGCCGGGAAAGGTGTTATCGTGGCGATGACACTGGAAGAAGCTGAAGCGGCTGTTCACGATATGCTGGCGGGCAACGCTTTTGGCGACGCGGGTCATCGCATTGTGATCGAAGAGTTCCTCGACGGCGAAGAAGCGAGCTTTATCGTGATGGTGGACGGCGAACATGTGCTGCCAATGGCCACCAGCCAGGATCACAAACGCGTAGGCGATAAAGATACCGGGCCGAACACCGGCGGGATGGGTGCTTACTCTCCTGCGCCAGTGGTGACCGATGAAGTTCATCAGCGCACGATGGAACGCATCATCTGGCCAACCGTAAAAGGCATGGCGGCGGAAGGCAACACCTACACCGGTTTTCTCTACGCGGGTTTGATGATCGACAAACAGGGTAATCCGAAGGTTATCGAGTTTAACTGCCGCTTTGGCGATCCGGAAACCCAGCCGATTATGCTGCGCATGAAGTCCGATCTGGTTGAACTCTGCCTGGCGGCCTGTGAAGGCAAGCTGGACGAGAAAACGTCCGAGTGGGATGAACGTGCTTCTCTCGGCGTGGTGATGGCTGCGGGTGGATATCCAGGGGATTACCGCACCGGCGATGTGATCCACGGCCTGCCGCTGGAAGAAGTGGAAGACGGCAAAGTGTTCCATGCGGGTACGAAACTGGCAGATGACGAGCAGGTGATCACCAGCGGCGGGCGCGTACTGTGCGTCACCGCGCTGGGTCATACCGTGGCAGAAGCGCAGAAACGCGCTTATGCCTTAATGACCGATATCCACTGGGATGATTGCTTCTGCCGGAAAGATATCGGCTGGCGCGCCATCGAACGCGAGCAGAACTAACGCGACAGTTTTGCCAATAGCGTTTTGCGCGTGATCCCTAACTGGCGGGCGGCTTCGGTTTTGTTGCCGCCCGTTTTCTCCAGCGCCGCCAGAATCACCTCCTTTTCCACTTCCACCAGCGGCTGAATATCCTGACTTTGCACCAGCGGAATCGACGTACTGGCAATCGCCAGCGGCAGCTCGCGTTCGGAAATATATTCCCCGGTCAGTAGCACCACCGCCCGTTCCACTGCGTTTTCCAGTTCACGAATATTCCCCGGCCAGTCGTAGTGAATTAGCAGATCCATCGCCTGCGGCGTAAAGCCTTTTACCGCCTTGCGATTACGTTCAGCAAAGCGCTGCAGAAAATGATCTGCCAACAGAGGAATATCTTCCCGCCGTTGACGTAGCGCCGGCACTTCAATCGCCACCACGTTCAGTCGATAGTAGAGATCCTGGCGAAAACGCCCGGCATTCACCTCTGCGGCAAGATCGCGATGGGTCGCGGCAATCAGCCGGACATCGACAGAAATAGTCTGGTTGCTGCCAACACGCTGGACTTCACGCTCCTGAATGGCACGCAGCAGACGAACCTGCATCATTGGAGAAATATCGCCAATTTCATCGAGAAACAACGTGCCGCCGTCCGCCTCAACAAAGCGCCCTTCCCGCCGTTTATCGGCACCGGTAAACGCCCCTTTTTCATGACCGAACAATTCGGACTCCAGTAAGGATTCGTTGAGTGCCGCACAGTTGAGCGTTACCAGCGGTTTTTCACTACGTGCGCTACTGGCGTGAATTGCTCTGGCAACCAACTCTTTGCCAGTGCCAGAATCGCCGTGGATCAACACCGTGGCTTCCGATGGTGCGACGAGGGCTATTTCACTGAGTAAGTGTTGCATCGCCGGGCTTTTCCCAACCATCCCAAACTGGCTGGCTAGCACGGTAGGCGTTTCAGAAGCGACAATCTGCGTATGAGCAAGCGCCTTTTCCAGCGTTGCCTGCAAGTTATCGAAATCCAGCGGCTTGATGAGATAATCCAGTGCCCCGGTTTTCAGCGCTTCTACCGCCGTCTCGACGCTGGAGTAAGCGGTCATAATCAGCACCGGAATTGCCGGATTTAACGCTTTAATCTCTTTCAGCGTGGCGATGCCGTCCATCTCCGCCATTCGCACATCGCAAAGCACAAGATCAAAAACCTGTTCCCGCACCTGCTCCAGCGCCTGTCGCCCGCTGTTCGCCAGCGCGACGTTATAGCCCCAGCCACGTAGCAATGCCTGCAAGATGGTGCAGTGGCTAATGTCATCATCCACCACCAGAATATCGATGTTATCGTGCTTCATCCTTGTGGGTCCTTACGATTAATATTCACCGGAAGCCAGAGGGTGAATGTTGCACCTTTCCCCTCCTGGCTGGCGACCTGAATTGTACCACCGTGTTGTTCAACAATATTATGCACAACCGCCAGCCCCAGCCCGGTGCCTTCGGCTTTGGTGGTGAAGTACGGGGTGAAGATAGCCTCCAGTTGATCTGCCGCAATTCCCTTACCGCTGTCGGTAACGTTAATTTTCACGCCATTGCCGCTTTCACTTGCCGTCACACTAATCACGCCATGCTCACCAATAGCCTGAATAGCATTGAGATAAAGATTTAACAGTACCTGAGTCAGTCTGTCCGGGTCGGCCTGAATTTCCGGCAACCCGTTGTTAGCGTTAAAGCACAACTGTATCTCACGACTCTGAGCGTCCTGGCTCACCAGTTGTAATGAATGGTTAATCAGGGTATTGAGCTCCACCGCCTGCAAAGCAAGGTGCGTTGGCTTGACCAGTTCCAGCAGTTCGCTCACCACGCGATTCAAACGGTCGGCTTCTTTCGCCATCACCTGCGCCAGTTGATGCGCTTCGCCCCCCGCGGGCGTGCGCTCGGCAAAATATTTCGCCAGTCCTTTAATCGATGAAAGTGGGTTACGGATTTCGTGGGCGACGCCTGCCGCCAGATGCCCCAGCGCCACCAGCTTCTCTTTGCGCTTCATTTCATCCTGCAATAACTGGCGCGAGCGAAGGTAACGGCGATACCAGAAGAATGACAACACGCTCGCCAGCAATACCGTCGCCAGAGCAAAGAGAATAATCAGGGTATTGCGCTTCTCCCCAATCTGGGTTGCAACCAGATCACTGGCATCAACAGCGATAAAAATAGCCTGTTGTGCATCTGCCTGTGGTTCAGGTTTGCCGTTACAGCGCGGCATATTATGCATCCCATGCCTCCAGGAGGCTGACATGGGCTGAAACAAACGATAGACCTCAAGCGCAGGCGTTTTTTCCGCGTCCTCAAGCAGTCGCCAGCGGGAGTTGTCCTCTGGCTTTAACTGCCGCATTTCATCAGGCGAATAGAGTGCACGCCCGACCATTTCTGGGTCACTGTGAAGAATGATAATGCCCTGCGCATCGGTGACCGCAAACCACAACACCCCTGGCTGGCCTGCCATCTCTTCCAGAAGTGCCTGTTGCTGCACATGGTGCATTCGCATCCCCATCCCTACGCGACTTCCTGACTCCAGAGCGCGAATGAGCACATTACCTTTTTCCAGTAATGCCTGGCGGTCAGCCTCGCTTGCCCGCCCATAATCGCGAATCACCGTCACCGCAAACAATCCCACCAGCCCAACAATGACTACGGGGAGGATCGCGCTTAACCATTTGGCTAATGTGTCTTTAGAACGTTGCATAAAACGCATCTTCTTCTTTGCCTGTTCATCCCTTTTTGACAGCACAAATCATGCCATCTTTTATTGCCCCCTACCCTGCGCTGTAACACAAACGCTTATCTTTCAATGAGTAAAAATGACTCGCTACCCACCACAATCGGGTCATTTTTACTCGCTAACCGCGCCAGATTGCCCGTTACATCGGTGTTTCATCGTTGGCACGAAAGATGCAATACGTAAAGTAAGACAACCACTGGAGGATTAACCATGAAACGGAACACGAAGATTGCCCTGGTGATGATGGCGTTTTCAGCAATGGCGATAGGCTCAACAACTGCATTTGCCCACGGCGGACACGGTATGTGGCAGCAAAATGCAGCGCCTTTGACCAGCGAACAACAAACTGCGTGGCAGAAAATCCATAATGACTTTTACGCCCAAAGCAGCGCGCTGCAACAACAACTGGTGACGAAGCGTTATGAATACAACGCCCTGTTAGCCGCTAATCCACCGGATAGCAGCAAAATTAACGCAGTCGCCAAAGAGATGGAGACTTTACGTCAGTCATTAGATGAATTGCGAGTTAAACGGGATATTGCGATGGCTGAAGCGGGTATTCCACGCGGTGTCGGAATGGGCATGGGTTACGGTGGCTGCGGAGGTGGTGGCGGCCATATGGGTATGGGCCACTGGTAAATCAGAACGTCTTCTCGTTGGGTTGCCAGCGACAAAAGTCAGAGTTTGCCACTAACAGTAATTGTGAACCCTCGGGCGCTTCCAGCCATGCCACGCTCACATCAACAGAAGAGCGGCTCTGGCGGCGCTCGATATGCGCTATCGCCTGCGAATCTAAATCAGGCTTAATAGTTTGCCCTTCGCAGGTAGTCACAGTCTGTTCCATCGCATGCCAGCGTCCCTGACGCAGTACCACTCTCCCCTGACGTAAGGCGTCGCTAATCTGGCGGATCTGGTCTGCACGATAACGGTATAAATCGATTTGATCGTTAGAAAGCTGCTGCTTTTGCCCGTCGGATTCACGTTGCATAAAGCTCAGATCACCGCGCTCGTCAAAGCGTGCGCGGATATTCACCGGCGGTTTGCTGTAAACGTTGATATTGATAAGCGTGAGGTTATCGCCCTGCCAGCGGTATTCACGGGTAGTGGTATCGCCATTGCGCCACGGACTGAACACGGCAAGCAGATGGATATTATCGCCGCTGTCTTTTCGCCAGATGCGCACTGCACCCTGGTCTTCGGCAAACCCACTGGCGGTAAAAGGGGGAAGTGAAGAGTTGTGGCTACAGGCAGAGAGAAACAGCACGCCTGCCAGCATCAATGTGCGACGCCAGAAAGACAAAAGGGGTGAAACCACCCCTTCGTTAAAACTGTTCACTGCCACGCAATCTTACTTAACTGCGTCTTTCAGTGCCTTGCCAGAAACAAATGCCGGTACGTTAGCTGCGGCGATTTTGATTTCTTTACCGGTCTGCGGGTTGCGGCCAGTACGCTCAGCGCGGTGGTTCACTTTGAAGGTTCCGAAACCAACCAGTTGTACAGCATCGCCTTCTTTCAGAGACTCAGTAATTGCAGCCAGAGTGGACTCCAGAGCAGCTTTAGCCTGGGTTTTGGACAGTTCTGCTTTCTCTGCAATTACATCAATCAGTTGAGTCTTGTTCATAAGTTATCCTTACAATGTGTTTATCGCTTGCTAAGCATCGAGTGCGACGGAAATGCCAGAATAGCACTCTCCTGCATACACGCACCGATAGCCACTTTTTTTCGCCCCCCAAATGTAGACCAGACGGGGGGCGAAAGGGAAGACTCCAGGTACGACAAATCAGGCGTTAATTCACGTTTTCTGGTCTTATTGCTGAAAAATTATACCAATATTGCTCTCACCCGCCTCACGCAGGTCTGCCCTAAGGCCCTTTATCAGCTCAATGTCGCGTTCTTCGCACTCGGCTAAAAGTCGGAATATTTCCCACTGAATGTCCCATTCTTGCTCAACGGCCGGGTTTTCTTTCAGCTCTTCATCGCTCATTTCGCGACCAGCCTGGGTCATTTCCAGCATCGCAACGGTGGTGATGGAAGTCTTACTGACTTCCACAGCGTGTTCCAGTGTTTCGCCACTCAAACGCGAATGAACCAGTTCACTTAACGCCACGCAGGCATCGATTGCCGGATAAACACCGTACAGATCGAAATCATCTGCTGAAGGGATAGCTTCCTCAAATTTCTCCAGTTGACTGTCGAAATTCACTTTTGCGTCTTTGACAGTCAGCGTTTCCCAGATGAGATCAAGAATGCGACGGTAAATCTGCCCATCACCGAAGCCGGTTTGCTGGCAGAACATGGCGTAATTGGGGTACATGCGTTCGCATAAGCAGGCCATAAAAGTAACGTGCTGCCAGCTTTCCAGGCGCTCCAAGCGCAGATGAATCGGGTTTTGTAACATGTTGAGTTCTCAAATACGGAAATTATCCGCAGTTTACCTGAATTAGGGCTGATTTGCTGTATAGCGCACGAACGCCGGACGTTCCGAGGCCACAGCATCCGCCCAGCGCGTTGGTTCTGGCAGACGATAGCCTTTCATGCAGCGTTGTACCCACGCCAGCGCGCTATCCACGCTGATCCGATGACCAGTAGCAATAAACAGCGGATTACAGCGCGCTTTGCTACGCCAGACCCAGGCCAGTTGCTCGCCTTTGTCCATCAACGGCGACAGCGCGCCCGGTTCGCTGGAGAGTGGTTCGAATTTACCGCATAGCCGTTTTTTCGCCACGCCAATGGTTGGCACATCGACTAATAAGCCAAAATGACTGGCGACGCCAAGACGACGCGGATGCGAGATCCCATGACCGTCGACAAACACTAAATCCGGTTTTTGCGACAGCATCTCCCACGCTGCCAGCAGCGCAGGATATTCGCGGAAGGAAAGAAAACCAGGAATGTAAGGCATGGTGGTGGCGATGCGAGCCACTTTATACTCCACCAGCTCAAGAGTGGGATATTTCAGCAGCACTATCGCCGCTCGCGTCACATCTCCGCCCTGCTCAAACCCAACATCGGCTCCGGCGATCAGATCCGGAGGATCTTTATCGAGTCGATCCTCGCGGATCACAGAAGAGGCCAGTTCAAGTTGTTGAGCGCGTAATGACGCGAGATCCATAATCACTCCTTAACGGTGGTACTGTTCGGACAACCGATGTACTGCCTCCACAAAGACACCGGCATGTTCTGGCGGTACATCCTGGTGAATGCCGTGACCAAGGTTGAAGACATGACCTTCACCATGACCGAAACCGGCAAGAATTGTCGCCACTTCTTCTTCAATGCGGGCTGGCGGCGCATACAGCATCGATGGGTCCATATTGCCCTGCAACGCGACTTTATTACCCACGCGGCGGCGCGCATCAGCGATATCCGTTGTCCAGTCGAGACCCAGCGCATCGCAACCAGTTTCCGCCATCGCTTCCAGCCACTGTCCACCGCCTTTGGTAAACAGTGTTACCGGCACACGGCGGCCGTCGTTTTCACGCAGCAACCCATCGACAATTTTATGCATGTAGTAGAGCGAGAACTGTTGATAGTCACGTCCGGTGAGCACGCCGCCCCAGGTGTCGAAAATCATCACCGCTTGCGCACCGGCTTTGATTTGCGCGTTCAGGTACAGGGTGACGCTTTTCGCCAATTTATCGAGTAGCGCATGCAGCGCTTGCGGATCGGCATACATCATTTTTTTGATCACGGTGAAAGCTTTGCTACTACCGCCTTCCACCATGTAGGTCGCCAGCGTCCACGGGCTGCCGGAAAAACCAATTAGTGGTACTTCGCCTTTCAGTTCGCGACGAATGGTACGTACTGCGTTCATCACGTAACCCAGTTCATCTTCCGGATCCGGAATCGGCAGTTTATCGACGTCTGCTTTACAGGTGACTGGCGAGGTGAATCGCGGGCCTTCTCCGGCTTCAAAATAGAGTCCTAACCCCATTGCATCCGGAACGGTGAGAATATCGGAAAACAGAATCGCCGCGTCCAGCGGATAGCGACGTAGCGGCTGCAAGGTGACTTCGCACGCCAGCTCGGCGTTTTTGCACAACGACATAAAATCGCCCGCCTGAGCGCGAGTAGCTTTATATTCCGGTAGGTAGCGACCCGCCTGGCGCATCATCCATACTGGAGTGACATCAACGGGCTGGCGCAGCAGCGCCCGCAGATAACGATCGTTTTTGAGTTCGGTCATTTTGGCTGTTCCTTAGTGCGTCAGGCGGTCAGTGTATCATCACTCATACTCTGCCCGACACATCGCCACCGTATCTTCTATCAGACGGCGCGCCACAGTGCCCGGTGGTGGCAATAATGGTAAATCGTCGTAGCGATACCAGTTCGCCTCCAGCAGTTCTTTCGGATCAATCACGATGTCACCACTGTCATACTCCGCCATAAACGCAGTCATCAGCGACTGAGGAAACGGCCACGGCTGAGAGGTCACATAACGCAAATTCCTGACTTTGATGCCACTCTCTTCCATCACTTCCCGCGCGACCGCCTGTTCGAGGGTTTCTCCGACTTCGACAAATCCGGCGAGTACCGTATGGACACCGTTACGATGCCGGGTATGCTGGGCAAGTAGGATCGAATCATCGCGACGGATGGCAACGATAATGCAGGGAGCGATTTGTGGGTAGTAACGCTCACGGCAGTGGCTGCACAGCATCGCCCATTCGGTTTTGCTTGGGTACATTTCATGCCCGCAATATCCGCAGTATTTATGCGAACGGTAAAACTCCGCCAGTTGCACGCCGCGTCCGGCTAATTGAAACAGCCCGACGTCCAGATCAATAACCTGGCGCACCGAGCCCATATCATGGCGACGCTGCTGTTGTACCAGCCAAACAGGTTCTCCTTGCCATTCGCCTATCTGCAGTGCGCGCTGACCCACAAGATCAAAATTTGCCGCTTTGCCATATGGCAATTCTCCCTTCGGCAACCATAATTTTTGCTCATGGCTGACTATCCACCAACCGTGATCTAATTTTTCAATTATACGATCCATAGCTCTTGCACTACCTTTGCTTCACTGGCATGTTTAACATGTTTTTTACATTCTCACTGAGCAGTTTTTGAAGACAAACTTGCGGAGTCAATCATGCTTAACCAGCTCGATAACCTGACGGAACACGTCAGAGGAAGTAACAAACTGGTTGATCGCTGGCTACATGTACGTAAGCATCTGCTCGTGGCTTACTACAATTTGGTTGGCATTAAGCCTGGCAAAGAATCGTACATGAGGCTAAACGAAAAAGCCCTTGATGATTTTTGCCAGAGTCTGGTCGATTACCTTTCTGCCGGGCATTTCAGTATTTATGAGCGCATTCTGCATAAACTGGAAGGCAACGGGCAGCTCGCTCGCGCCGCGAAGATTTGGCCGCAACTGGAAGCCAACACGCAGCAGATTATGGATTACTACGATTCCAGTCTGGAAACCGCCATAGATCATGATAATTATCTTGAGTTTCAACAGGTTTTATCTGACATCGGTGAAGCGCTGGAAGCACGCTTTGTGCTGGAAGATAAGCTAATTCTGCTGGTGCTTGACGCTGCCCGCCTCAAACATCTTGCTTGAGTTATGCGCTGTTAACGCGTAATTTACATTCAACGCCCCGTTTGCGGGGCTAATTTCTTGTCGGAGTGCCTTAACTGGCTGAGACCGTTCATTCGGGATCCGCGGAACCTGATCAGGCTAATACCTGCGAAGGGAACAAGAGTTAATCTGCTATTGCATCGCCTTTGCGGCGATCATCTCTTGCTTCATCCGTCGTCTGACAAGCCACGTCCTTAACTTTTGGAATGAGCTATGTCTGCAACAAAACTGACCCGCCGCGAGCAACGCGCCCAGGCCCAACATTTTATCGATACCCTGGAAGGCACCGCCTTTCCCAACTCAAAACGGATTTACATCACCGGCACACATCCTGGCGTGCGCGTGCCGATGCGTGAGATCCAGCTTAGCCCGACGCTAATCGGCGGCAGCAAAGAACAGCCACAGTACGAAGAAAATGAAGCGATTCCGGTCTACGATACCTCCGGCCCGTATGGCGACCCGCAAATCGCGATTAACGTACAGCAAGGGCTGGCAAAACTGCGCCAGCCGTGGATCGATGCACGCGGCGACACTGAAGCACTCACCGTTCGCAGTTCCGATTACACTAAAGCGCGACTGGCGGATGATGGCCTCGATGAATTGCGTTTTAGCGGCGTATTAACGCCAAAACGCGCCAAAGCAGGCCATCGCGTTACGCAGTTACACTACGCCCGCCGGGGCATCATCACGCCGGAGATGGAGTTCATCGCCATTCGCGAGAACATGGGGCGCGAGCGCATCCGTAGCGAAGTTTTGCGCCACCAGCATCCGGGTATGAGCTTTGGTGCTCGCCTGCCGGAAAATATCACCGCGGAGTTTGTCCGTGACGAAGTCGCTGCCGGACGCGCCATTATCCCCGCCAATATCAATCATCCGGAATCTGAGCCAATGATCATTGGTCGCAACTTTCTGGTGAAAGTGAATGCCAATATCGGCAACTCAGCGGTCACCTCTTCCATTGAAGAAGAAGTGGAAAAACTGGTGTGGTCCACGCGCTGGGGAGCGGATACTGTGATGGATCTCTCTACCGGTCGCTATATTCACGAAACCCGCGAGTGGATTTTGCGCAACAGCCCGGTGCCGATCGGTACTGTGCCGATCTATCAGGCGCTGGAAAAGGTTAACGGGATCGCTGAAGATCTTACCTGGGAAACGTTCCGAGACACGCTGCTGGAACAGGCCGAGCAAGGTGTGGATTACTTCACGATTCATGCGGGCGTTCTCCTGCGCTACGTGCCAATGACCGCTAAACGTCTGACCGGTATTGTGTCGCGCGGCGGTTCGATTATGGCGAAATGGTGCCTCTCCCATCATCAGGAAAACTTCCTCTATCAACACTTCCGCGAAATTTGTGAAATCTGCGCCGCTTATGACGTTTCGCTGTCGCTGGGCGATGGCCTGCGTCCCGGTTCGATTCAGGATGCTAACGATGAAGCACAGTTTGCCGAGCTGCATACGCTGGGCGAACTGACCAAAATCGCCTGGGAGTATGACGTGCAGGTGATGATTGAAGGCCCCGGGCATGTGCCGATGCAAATGATTCGCCGCAATATGACCGAGGAGTTAGAGCACTGCCACGAAGCACCGTTCTATACCCTCGGGCCGCTGACTACCGACATTGCGCCGGGCTATGACCATTTCACTTCGGGGATTGGCGCAGCGATGATTGGCTGGTTTGGCTGCGCGATGCTCTGCTACGTAACGCCAAAAGAGCACCTGGGTCTGCCCAATAAAGAAGACGTTAAGCAGGGACTTATCACCTATAAGATTGCCGCCCACGCCGCCGACCTGGCAAAGGGGCATCCGGGCGCACAAATTCGCGATAACGCCATGTCGAAAGCCCGTTTCGAATTTCGCTGGGAAGACCAGTTTAATCTGGCCCTCGATCCGTTTACCGCCCGCGCTTACCACGATGAAACCCTGCCGCAAGAGTCTGGCAAGGTCGCCCATTTCTGCTCGATGTGTGGACCGAAATTCTGCTCGATGAAAATCAGCCAGGAAGTGCGCGATTATGCCGCCGCGCAAACCATTGAAGTAGGAATGGCGGATATGTCGGAGAACTTCCGCGCCAGAGGCGGAGAAATCTACCTGCGTAAGGAGGAAGCATGATGTATCAGCCTGATTTTCCTCGTGTACCTTTTCGTTTAGGGCTGTATCCAGTAGTGGACAGTGTGCAGTGGATCGAACGCATGCTGGACGCGGGCGTGCGCACCCTCCAGCTACGCATTAAAGATCAGCGAGATGAAGAGGTGGAAGCTGATGTCGTAGCGGCAATTGAACTGGGTCACCGCTATAACGCACGACTGTTTATCAACGATTACTGGCAACTGGCGATCAGGCATCAGGCGTATGGTGTCCATCTGGGGCAGGAAGATTTGCAATCCACCGATCTCGCCGCTATCCGCGCGGCAGGCCTGCGGCTGGGCGTTTCGACCCATGATGACATGGAAATCGACGTCGCGCTGGCAGCACGCCCTTCTTATATCGCACTGGGGCATGTGTTCCCCACGCAAACCAAACAGATGCCTTCCGCGCCGCAGGGGCTGGCGCAACTGGCTCGGCACATTGAGCGCCTGGCTGATTATCCCACCGTGGCGATTGGCGGTATCAGTCTGGCGCGCGCACCTGCGGTGATGGCGACGGGTGTCGGTAGCATCGCCGTCGTCAGTGCCATTACCCAGGCGACAGACTGGCGTGCGGCAACAGCTCAGTTGTTGGAAATTGCAGGAGTTGGCGATGAATGACCGTGATTTTATGCGTTATAGCCGCCAAATCCTGCTCGATGACATCGCCATTGAAGGCCAGCAAAAACTGCTCGACAGCCAGGTGCTGATTATCGGCCTTGGCGGGCTGGGTACGCCTGCTGCGCTGTACCTGGCTGGCGCTGGTATCGGAACTCTGGTGCTAGCAGATGACGACGATGTGCATTTGAGTAATCTGCAGCGGCAAATCCTCTTTACCACTGAAGATATCGACCGCCCGAAATCGCAGGTCTGCCAACAGCGACTGACGCAATTGAATCCCGATATTCAACTGATGGCATTACAACAACGGCTAACGGGTCATGCCTTAAAAGATGCGGTAGCACAAGCCGATGTGGTGCTCGACTGTACCGACAATATGGCGACTCGCCAGGAGATTAACGCCGCCTGCGTGGCACTCAACACGCCGCTTATCACCGCCAGCGCGGTCGGTTTTGGTGGTCAGTTGATGGTACTGACGCCGCCCTGGGAACAGGGGTGTTATCGCTGTCTGTGGCCGGATAACCTGGAGCCTGAACGCAACTGCCGCACGGCGGGCGTGGTTGGCCCGGTAGTCGGGGTTATGGGTACTTTGCAGGCACTGGAAGCAATTAAGTTATTAAGCGATATAGAGACATCTGCGGGAGAACTCCGTTTGTTCGACGGTAAATCGAACCAGTGGCGCAGCCTGGCGTTGCGCCGCGCCACAGAATGCCCTGTATGTGGAGGATGCAATGCAGATCCTGTTTAACGATCAACCGATGCAGTTCGCCGCCGGACAAACTGTTCACGAGCTGCTGGAGCAACTCAATCAACAACAAGCGGGCGCAGCGCTGGCGATTAATCAACAAATCGTCCCGCGCGAGCAATGGGCGCAACATATCGTGCAGGATGGCGACCAGATCCTGCTTTTTCAGGTTATTGCAGGGGGGTGAGATGTTACGTATTGCGGACAAAACGTTTGATTCACATCTGTTTACCGGCACCGGGAAATTCGCCTCTTCGCAACTGATGGTGGAGGCGATCCGCGCTTCCGGCAGTCAACTGGTGACGCTGGCAATGAAACGCGTCGACTTGCGCCAGCACAACGACGCTATCCTCGATCCGCTTATCGCTGCGGGTGTGACGCTGCTGCCGAATACTTCCGGGGCGAAAACAGCAGAAGAAGCCATTTTCGCTGCTCACCTGGCACGTGAGGCGTTAGGCACACACTGGCTGAAGTTGGAGATTCACCCTGACGCCCGCTGGTTGTTGCCCGATCCCATCGAAACCCTGAAAGCCGCCGAAACACTGGTGCAGCAGGGATTTGTCGTGCTGCCCTACTGCAGTGCCGATCCGGTATTGTGCAAACGTCTGGAAGAAGTCGGTTGCGCGGCGGTAATGCCGCTCGGCGCACCAATTGGCTCTAATCAGGGACTGGAAACCCGCGCCATGCTGGAGATTATTATCCAGCAAGCCACGGTTCCGGTGGTGGTTGATGCGGGCATCGGCGTTCCGAGTCATGCCGCGCAGGCGCTGGAAATAGGGGCCGACGCCGTATTAGTAAATACAGCGATTGCCGTCGCGGACGATCCCATCAACATGGCAAAAGCATTTCGTCTGGCAGTAGAAGCTGGCCTGCTGGCGCGTCAGGCTGGGCCTGGCAGCCGAAGTAGCTTTGCTCATGCCACCAGCCCACTGACCGGATTTCTGGAGGTTTCAGCATGAAAACCTTCAGCAATCGCTGGCGAGAACTGGACTGGGACGACATCCGTCTGCGCATCAACAGTAAAACGGCCGCTGACGTAGAGCGGGCGCTAAATGCGCCGTCACTTACCCGCGACGACATGATGGCATTGCTCTCGCCTGCCGCCAGTGATTATCTGGAACCACTGGCCCAACGGGCGCAACGTCTGACACGCCAACGATTTGGCAATACCGTCAACTTCTACGTCCCGCTCTATCTTTCTAATCTTTGTGCTAACGACTGCACCTATTGTGGATTTTCCATGAGCAATCGCATCAAGCGCAAAACGCTGGATGAAGCAGACATCGCCAGGGAAAGCGCCGCTATTAAGGCAATGGGCTTTGAGCATCTGTTGCTGGTCACCGGTGAACATCAGGCGAAAGTAGGGATGGATTACTTTCGTCGCCACCTTCCTATCCTGCGTGAACAGTTCTCTTCGCTACAGATGGAAGTACAACCACTGACAGAAGCGGAATACGCCGAGTTAAAGCAACTTGGTCTGGATGGGGTAATGGTTTATCAGGAGACATATCACGAGGCGACGTATGCCCGCCATCATCTGAAAGGGAAAAAACAGGACTTCTTCTGGCGACTGGAAACACCAGACCGACTGGGTCGTGCGGGGATTGATAAGATAGGCCTTGGCGCGCTAATCGGCCTTTCCGACAACTGGCGCGTTGACTGCTACATGGTTGCCGAGCATTTGCTGTGGCTGCAACAGCATTACTGGCAAAGCCGCTACTCTGTCTCCTTCCCACGGTTGCGGCCATGTACTGGCGGCATTGAACCAGCGTCGATTATGGATGAACGCCAGCTAGTGCAAACCATCTGCTCCTTCCGCCTGTTTGCGCCGGAGATTGAACTCTCACTCTCCACGCGGGAATCACCGTGGTTTCGCGATCGCGTTATTCCGCTGGCAATAAATAACGTCAGCGCCTTCTCGAAAACGCAGCCAGGTGGCTATGCCGACGGTCACCCTGAACTGGAACAATTCTCACCGCACGACGATCGCAGGCCAGAAGTTGTTGCCGCCGCGTTGACCGCCCAGGGCTTGCAGCCGGTATGGAAAGACTGGGACAGCTATCTGGGACGCGCCTCGCAACGGTTTTGAGACTGAATGTAAGAGCATAAATTTATTCCGAGCAGTTACGAAAGATGGAAAACGGAAACTTGTTGAAAGTCTTCCGTTTTTTTATGGTAGTGCCGTCAGCAGGAATGTTGTCCAGGGCGAAAAGCTTCTTCCTCGTTTCGCCCTGCCTTTCTTAATATTTCTGGTTAACTATATGAATTCTGAACTAAACCCATAAAAAAACCCGCCGAAGCGGGTTTTTAAGTTATTTGTGGATTAACGATTACTCGTTGTCAGAACCACCCAGACCTGCGTTCAGCAGTTCTGCCAGGCTGGCAGATGCGTCTTCTGCAGTCACCTGCGGTGCAGCCGGAGCCTCACCTGCGGCACGGCGGCGCATACGATCCTGGTGATACGCATAACCCGTACCGGCTGGGATCAGACGACCAACGATAACGTTCTCTTTCAGACCGCGCAGTTCATCACGTTTACCTGCAACAGCGGCTTCGGTCAGGACACGTGTAGTTTCCTGGAACGATGCTGCAGAGATGAAGGACTCGGTTGCCAGAGACGCTTTGGTGATACCCAGCAGATCGCGGGAGTAAGTTGCCCCCACTTTGCCGTTCGCTTCCAGTTCGCGGTTTGCGATCTTGACGCGAGAGTATTCAACCTGTTCGCCTTCCAGGAAGTCGGAGCTACCTGCGTTAACGATGGTGGCTTTACGCAGCATCTGACGAACGATAACTTCGATGTGTTTATCGTTAATCTTAACGCCCTGCAGACGGTATACGTCCTGTACTTCGTTAACGATGTAACGAGTAACAGCATGAACACCACGCAGACGCAGAATGTCGTGCGGTGCTTCCGGACCGTCGGAAATAACGTCACCACGTTCTACACGTTCACCTTCGAACACGTTGAGCTGACGCCATTTCGGAATCATCTCTTCGTACGGTTCGCTGCCGTCTACCGGGGTGATAACCAGACGACGTTTGCCTTTGGTTTCTTTACCGAAGGAAACGACACCGCTGATTTCAGCCAGGATTGCCGGCTCTTTCGGACGACGAGCTTCAAACAGGTCTGCAACGCGCGGCAGACCACCGGTGATGTCTTTAGTACCGCCAGATTCCTGCGGAATACGCGCCAGAGTGTCACCAGAGCTGATCTGTACGCCATCTTCCAGTTGAACAATCGCTTTACCCGGCAGGAAGTACTGCGCAGGCATATCAGTACCTGGGATCAGAACGTCGTTACCCTGAGCATCAACGATTTTCAGTGCCGGACGCAGATCTTTACCACCTGCGGTACGCTCTGCAGAATCCAGAACAACCAGCGAAGACAGACCGGTCAATTCGTCGGTCTGACGAGTAATGGTCTGGCCGTCGATCATGTCAGTAAAGCGAACAAAACCGCTTACTTCAGTGATAACTGGCATGGTGTGCGGATCCCAGTTTGCAACGGTTTCGCCGCCAGCAACCTGTTCGCCATCGCCTTTCGCCAGTACCGCACCGTAAGGCACTTTGTAGCTTTCTTTGGTACGACCAAATTCGTCGATCAGTTTCAGTTCGGTGTTACGGGAAGTGATAACCAGTTTACCGCTGGAGTTCACAACCGACTTCACGTTGCTGAGTTTGATGCTACCTTTGTTTTTCACCTGGATGCTGGATTCAGCAGCCGCACGCGATGCCGCACCACCGATGTGGAACGTACGCATGGTCAACTGTGTACCCGGTTCACCGATGGACTGTGCCGCGATAACACCGATAGCTTCACCTTTATTGATGATGTGGCCACGCGCCAGGTCACGACCGTAGCAGTGCGCACATACACCAAAGTCGGTGTCACAAGATACAACAGAACGAACTTTAACCGCGTCGACAGAGTTCTCTTCCAGCAGGTCACACCACTGTTCGTGCAGCAGTGTGTTGCGCGGAACGAGGATGTCAGCAGTACCCGGCTTCAGAACGTCTTCAGCAGTTACACGACCCAGTACGCGATCGCGCAGCGGCTCTTTAACGTCGCCACCCTCGATAACTGGGGTCATCATGATACCTTCATGAGTACCACAATCATCTTCGGTAACCACCAGGTCCTGCGCGACGTCAACCAGACGACGAGTCAGGTAACCGGAGTTCGCGGTTTTCAGTGCGGTATCCGCCAGACCTTTACGAGCACCGTGGGTGGAGATGAAGTACTGGAGTACGTTCAGACCTTCACGGAAGTTCGCGGTGATTGGCGTTTCGATGATGGAGCCATCCGGCTTCGCCATCAGACCACGCATACCCGCAAGCTGACGAATCTGTGCCGCAGAACCACGCGCACCGGAGTCGGCCATCATGTAGATGCTGTTGAAGGAAACCTGCTTCTCTTCCTGACCGTCACGGTTAATAACGGTTTCAGTTTGCAGGTTATCCATCATCGCTTTGGATACACGATCGTTCGCCGCAGCCCAGATATCGATAACTTTGTTGTAGCGTTCGCCCGCAGTTACCAGACCAGACTGGAACTGCTCCTGAATTTCAGCAACTTCTGCTTCTGCCTCGGAGATGATTTCGTGTTTCTTCTCCGGGATGACCATGTCATCGATACCAACAGATGCACCGGAACGCGCTGCATATGCAAAGCCGGTGTACATGATCTGGTCCGCAAAAATAACGGTCGGTTTCAGACCGAGAATGCGGTAGCAGGTGTTCAGCATTTTGGAGATTGCTTTTTTACCCAGCGCCTGGTTGACGATGGAGTAAGGCAGACCTTTCGGTACAATCATCCACAGAATGGCACGGCCAACGGTCGTGTCTTTCAGGCTGGTTTTCGCGACTAATTCACCGTTAGCATCTTTTTCATACTCGGTGATACGCACTTTAACGCGCGCATGCAGAGAGGCCAGGCCAGCGCGATAAATACGCTCAGCTTCTTTCGGGCCAGTCAGCACCATGCCTTCGCCTTTGGCGTTAACACAGTCACGGGTCATGTAGTACAGACCCAGCACAACGTCCTGAGACGGAACGATGATTGGTTCGCCGTTCGCCGGAGACAGGATGTTGTTGGTAGACATCATCAGCGCACGCGCTTCGAGCTGGGCTTCCAGCGTCAGCGGTACGTGAACAGCCATCTGGTCACCATCGAAGTCGGCGTTATATGCCGCACAAACCAGCGGGTGTAGCTGGATAGCTTTACCTTCGATCAGTACCGGCTCAAATGCCTGGATACCCAGACGGTGCAGAGTCGGTGCACGGTTCAGCAGTACCGGGTGTTCGCGGATAACTTCGTCCAGGATATCCCAAACGACAGCTTCTTCACGTTCAACCATTTTCTTAGCAGCTTTGATGGTGGTAGCAAGACCACGCAGTTCCAGCTTGCCGTAGATGAACGGTTTGAACAGCTCCAGCGCCATTTTCTTCGGCAGACCGCACTGATGCAGACGCAGGTATGGACCTACGGTGATTACAGAACGACCGGAGTAGTCAACACGTTTACCGAGCAGGTTCTGACGGAAACGACCCTGTTTACCTTTGATCATGTCGGCCAAAGATTTCAGAGGACGCTTGTTAGAACCGGTGATCGCACGACCGCGACGACCGTTATCCAGCAGGGCATCAACCGCTTCCTGCAGCATACGTTTTTCGTTACGTACGATGATGTCCGGCGCTGCCAGATCCAGCAGACGTTTCAGACGGTTGTTACGGTTAATGACGCGACGATACAGATCGTTCAGGTCAGAAGTCGCGAAACGACCACCATCCAGCGGAACCAGCGGACGCAGATCTGGCGGCAGAACCGGCAGAACGGTTAGGATCATCCACTCTGGCTTGTTACCAGACTGAACGAATGCTTCCAGCAGTTTGATACGCTTGGTCAGTTTTTTACGCTTGGTTTCGGAGTTGGTTTCGTTCAGCTCTTCACGCAGAGTTTCACACTCTTGCTCCAGATCCATGCTCTTCAGCAGTGCCTGAATAGCTTCCGCACCCATCTTCGCGTCGAATTCATCACCGAACTCTTCCAGCGCATCCAGATACTGTTCTTCAGTCAGGATCTGTTGACGTTCCAGGTTGGTCATACCGCCTTCGATAACAACATAGGATTCGAAGTACAGTACGCGTTCGATATCACGCAGCGGCATATCGAGCAGCAGACCGATACGGGACGGCAGCGATTTCAGGAACCAAATGTGCGCAGTCGGAGAAGCCAGCTCGATGTGACCCATACGCTCACGGCGTACTTTAGTCTGGGTCACTTCAACGCCGCACTTCTCACAGATGACGCCGCGGTGTTTCAGGCGCTTGTACTTACCGCACAGGCACTCGTAATCTTTTACCGGCCCAAAGATACGGGCGCAGAAAAGGCCGTCACGTTCTGGTTTGAACGTACGGTAGTTGATGGTTTCCGGCTTTTTAACTTCACCGAAAGACCATGAACGGATCATGTCTGGCGAAGCCAGAGCAATTTTGATCGCATCAAACTCTTCGGTTTTAGTCTGCGCTTTCAGAAACTTTAATAAATCTTTCACGGATTTGCTCCCGTCGGAGTTAGCACAATCCGCTGCCGGGTTTTACCCCGACAGCAGTGACCTGTTTGAGCGAGAATTACTCGTCTTCCAGTTCGATGTTGATACCCAGCGAACGAATCTCTTTCAACAATACGTTGAAGGATTCTGGCATGCCCGGTTCCATCTGATGGTTGCCGTCCACGATGTTCTTATACATCTTGGTACGACCGTTCACGTCATCAGACTTAACGGTGAGCATTTCCTGCAGGGTGTATGCCGCGCCGTATGCTTCCAGCGCCCACACTTCCATCTCCCCGAAACGCTGACCACCGAACTGTGCCTTACCACCCAGCGGCTGCTGAGTAACCAGGCTGTAAGAACCGGTAGAACGCGCGTGCATCTTGTCGTCGACCAGGTGGTTCAGTTTCAGCATGTACATGTAACCTACGGTTACCGGGCGTTCGAACTGTTCACCAGTGCGGCCGTCGTACAGGGTGATCTGACCAGAAGTCGGCAGGTCGCCAAGTTTCAGAAGCTCTTTAATTTCCGCTTCTTTCGCACCGTCGAATACCGGCGTTGCGATCGGCATACCTTTGCGCAGGTTTTCAGCCAGGCGCATCACTTCTTCATCGCTGAAGGTACTCAGGTCAACTTTCTGACGAACGTCAGCGCCCAGATCGTAGGCACGCTGGATGAACTCGCGCAGTTTTGCGACTTCCTGCTGCTGTTTCAGCATGGCATTGATCTTGTCACCGATACCTTTAGCAGCCATACCCAGGTGGGTTTCCAGAATCTGACCGATGTTCATACGAGACGGTACGCCCAGCGGGTTCAGTACGATGTCTACCGGCGTACCGTTTTCATCGTAAGGCATATCTTCGATCGGGTTGATCTTAGAAATTACACCCTTGTTACCGTGACGACCTGCCATCTTGTCACCAGGCTGGATACGGCGTTTAACCGCCAGATATACCTTAACAATCTTCAGCACGCCCGGTGCCAGATCGTCACCCTGGGTGATTTTGCGGCGTTTCGCTTCGAGTTTCTTCTCGAACTCGTGTTTCAGTTCGTCATACTGCTCAGCCAGTTGTTCTAGCTGATTTTGTTTCTCTTCGTCGGTCAGGCCCAGTTCCAGCCAGCGATCGCGCGGCAGTTTGTCGAGCTTCTCAGCTTCAACACCACCGGCTACCAGCACAGCTCGGATACGGCTGAACAGACCCGCTTCGAGGATCTGCAGTTCTTCAGACAGGTCTTTCTTCGCCTGTTTGAGCTGCATTTCTTCGATTTCCAACGCACGTTTGTCTTTTTCTACGCCATCGCGAGTAAAGACCTGAACGTCGATAACCGTACCGGATACACCGTTTGGTACACGTAGAGAAGAGTCTTTAACGTCAGACGCTTTCTCACCGAAGATCGCACGCAACAGTTTCTCTTCTGGGGTCAGTTGGGTTTCACCTTTCGGCGTTACCTTACCAACCAGGATGTCGCCACCGGTCACTTCCGCACCAATGTAAACGATACCGGATTCATCCAGTTTGGAGAGCGCAGCTTCACCCACGTTCGGGATATCAGCGGTGATCTCTTCTGGCCCCAGCTTGGTGTCACGAGACACACACGCCAGCTCCTGGATGTGGATGGTGGTGAAACGGTCTTCCTGAACAACACGCTCGGATACGAGGATGGAGTCTTCGAAGTTGTAGCCGTTCCACGGCATGAACGCCACGCGCATGTTCTGACCGAGCGCCAGTTCACCGAGGTCGGTGGACGGGCCATCAGCCAGCACATCACCACGCTCAACCGGCTCACCCAGAGACACGCAAGGCATCTGGTTGATACAGGTGTTCTGGTTAGAACGGGTGTATTTGGTCAGGTTGTAGATGTCGATACCTGCTTCGCCCGGGTACATCTCGTCTTCGTTAACTTTGATAACGATACGGGAAGCATCCACGTACTGAACGACACCACCACGTTTAGCAACCGCAGTTACACCGGAGTCAACGGCAACAGCACGTTCCATACCAGTACCAACCAGCGGCTTATCAGCACGCAGAGTCGGAACGGCCTGACGTTGCATGTTCGCACCCATCAATGCACGGTTGGCGTCATCGTGTTCAAGGAACGGGATCAGGGACGCACCGACGGATACCACCTGCTGGGTGGATACGTCCATGTAGTCAACCTGGTCGCGGCTGAACAAGCTGGATTCGCCTTTGCTACGGCAGGTTACCAGATCTTCTACGAAGTGGCCTTCTTCATCCAGGTTGGAGTTCGCCTGGGCGATAACGTAGTTGCCTTCTTCGATAGCAGACAGGTAGTGAATTTCGTCAGTTACAACACCGTCGGTTACTTTACGATACGGAGTCTCAAGGAAGCCGTATTCGTTAGTCTGTGCGTACACGGACAGGGAGTTGATCAGACCGATGTTCGGACCTTCAGGGGTTTCGATTGGACATACGCGACCGTAGTGAGTCGGGTGTACGTCTCGAACCTCGAAGCCTGCGCGTTCACGGGTCAGACCGCCTGGGCCGAGTGCGGAGATACGACGTTTGTGCGTAATCTCAGACAGTGGGTTGTTCTGGTCCATAAACTGAGACAACTGACTGGAACCAAAGAACTCTTTCACTGCTGCAGAAATCGGCTTGGCGTTGATCATGTCCTGAGGCATCAGGGTATCCAGATCGCCCAGAGACAGACGCTCTTTCACCGCACGCTCTACACGTACCAAGCCAACGCGGAACTGGTTTTCCGCCATTTCGCCAACAGAACGGATACGACGGTTGCCGAGGTGGTCGATATCATCGACTTCGCCTTTACCGTTACGGATATCAATGAGCTTTTTCATAACATCAATGATGTCGTCTTTGCTCAGGATACCAGAACCTTCAATTTCTTCACGCAGCAGAGAACGGTTGAACTTCATACGACCAACCGCAGACAGGTCATAGCGGTCTTCGGAGAAGAACAAGTTCTCAAACAGGCTTTCAGCGGCTTCACGAGTCGGCGGCTCGCCAGGACGCATCATACGGTAGATTTCTACCAGTGCGCTCAGACGGTCATTAGTTGGGTCGACACGTAAGGTTTCAGAGATATACGGGCCGTGATCCAGATCGTTGGTGAACAGCGTTTCGATACGCTTGTGACCAGACTGGCTCAGCTTAGCCAGCAGATCCAGGCTCAGCTCCATGTTCGCTGCGCAGATCAGCTCGCCGGTAGACTCATCAATATAGTCTTTAGCAACTACTTTACCTGCGATGTACTCAACCGGGACTTCGATCAGTTTTACGTCGTCTTTTTCCAGTTGGCGAATGTGGCGCGCAGTAATACGGCGGCCTTTTTCTACGTACACTTTACCGTTAGCTTCGATGTCAAAAGATGCGGTTTCACCACGCAGGCGTTCCGGCACCAGTTCCATCTGCAGCTTGTTATCACGGATTTCGAAAATAACTTTTTCGAAGAACAGGTCGAGGATCTGTTCAGTGGTGTAATTCAGGGCACGCAGAATGATGGTCGCAGGCAGTTTACGGCGACGGTCGATACGTACGAACAGGTTGTCCTTCGGATCGAATTCGAAGTCCAGCCAGGAACCACGGTAAGGAATAATACGCGCGTTATACAGTACTTTACCCGAAGAGTGGGTTTTACCTTTGTCGGAGTCGAAGAAGACGCCCGGACTACGGTGCAACTGGGAAACGATAACACGCTCAGTACCATTGATAACAAAAGTACCGTTGTCAGTCATGAGCGGAATTTCGCCCATGTAGACTTCTTGTTCTTTAATGTCTTTTACGGTGCCTTCCGGCGCTTCGCGCTCATAGATCACCAGACGCAGTTTAACGCGCAGCGGTGCGGAATAGGTCACGCCACGGATTTGACATTCCTGGACGTCAAACACCGGTTCGCCAAGGCGGTAGCTGACGTATTGCAGCTCGGAATTACCGCTGTAGCTCTGAATCGGGAACACGGAACGGAAAGCAGCTTCCAGACCATACTGCCCTTCAGGATCTTGCTCGATAAATTTCTGAAACGAGTCAAGCTGGATAGAAAGGAGATAAGGCACATCCAGAACTTGTGGACGTTTACCAAAATCCTTACGAATACGTTTTTTCTCGGTATAGGAGTAAACCATAGGGTTCCTCAGCTCGCTGACAAGTCGACCCATCTGTCCATTGAGCGGACAGTTTGTGCAACACTATTTTGTTGACCGGAAAATGGATACTTTCCGCAATGCCTGTTGCTATCACGCTTAAACCATTTCATTGCGATTTACACAGAGCGGACGCTCTGTCGCAGTATATTAAGTCGTCGATAGAAACAAGCATTGAAAGGCACAGCAGTAGTCAAACAGTGTGAAACGCTACTGGCGCCTTACAGCGCAAAAAGGCTGGTGACTAAAAAGTCACCAGCCATCAGCCTGATTCCTCAGGCTGCAACCGGAAGGGTTGGCTTATTTAACTTCAACTTCAGCGCCAGCTTCTTCCAGAGCTTTTTTCAGTGCTTCAGCGTCATCTTTGCTCACGCCTTCTTTCAGAGCAGCCGGAGCAGATTCTACCAGGTCTTTAGCTTCTTTCAGACCCAGGCCAGTTGCGCCACGTACTGCTTTGATAACAGCAACTTTGTTAGCGCCAGCAGCTTTCAGAATTACGTCGAATTCAGTTTTTTCTTCAGCAGCTTCAACCGGGCCAGCAGCTACAGCTACAGCAGCAGCAGCGGAAACACCGAATTTTTCTTCCATTGCAGAGATCAGTTCTACAACGTCCATTACAGACATAGCTGCAACTGCTTCAATGATTTGATCTTTAGTGATAGACATTTAAATTGTTCCTGAATATCAGAATAAGTTTATACGTAAGCGAATGCGTTAAACAGATAACTGCGATTAAGCAGCTTCTTTCGCATCGCGTACAGCAGCCAGAGTACGAACCAGTTTGCCAGCCGAAGCTTCTTTCATGGTTGCCATCAGGCGTGCAATTGCTTCTTCGTAGGTCGGCAGAGTTGCCAGGCGGTCGATCTGAGACGCCGGGATCAGCTCACCTTCAAAGGCAGCGGCTTTGACCTCAAATTTTGCATTCGCTTTCGCGAACTCTTTGAACAGACGAGCAGCAGCGCCCGGGTGTTCCATAGAGTATGCAATAAGGGTCGGACCAACAAACGCATCTTTCAGGCACTCGAACGGAGTACCTTCAACAGCACGACGCAGCAGGGTGTTACGAACAACACGCATGTATACGCCAGCTTCGCGACCTGCTTTACGCAGTTCAGTCATTTTATCTACAGTTACGCCACGGGAATCCGCAACTACTGCAGACAGCGCGCCTTTGGCTACTTCGCTGACTTCAGCAACAATCGCTTGTTTGTCTTGAAGATTTAAAGCCATTAGCTTTGCTCCTGGATGTTTGCCAGAGAAAATCTCTGGAACTCACTTCACTCCTCCAAACGGAGAGAGCGTCTTAATTACGGTGAGCAGAAACAAGCCAGAATATAAAAGAATAATCTTAGCGTTCTGTCACCGTCTACGCAGGGTATTAAGTCTCTTACGAAACACCTGCGGTCTTCGACGGAGGCCTGGATTAGGCCAGGCTCCAACGAACAAATCTTTTTAGCCGCTAACTTTCGTTAACGTACGTGGGGGTAAGATTGTAGACAAAATCACCGCCCACGTAAAGGCATTAGTTTGCAGAAGCGCTCAGGCCAGCCTGGTCAACTGCAACACCTGCACCCATGGTGGTGGAGATGCTAACTTTCTTGATGTACACGCCTTTCGCCTGAGTAGGTTTTGCTTTTTTCAGCGCAACCAGCAGAGCTTCCAGGTTTTCTTTCAGTTTGTCAGCGTCAAAGTCCACTTTACCGATGGTGGTGTGGATGATGCCGTTTTTGTCGTTACGGTAACGGATCTGGCCAGCTTTAGCGTTTTTAACCGCTTCAGCTACGTTCGGCGTTACAGTACCCACTTTCGGGTTTGGCATCAGGCCGCGCGGACCCAGAACCTGGCCCAGTTGGCCAACAACGCGCATTGCATCCGGAGAAGCAATAACAACGTCAAAGTTCATTTCGCCTTTCTTGATCTGATCAGCCAGATCTTCCATACCTACCAGCTCAGCGCCTGCAGCTTTAGCAGCTTCAGCATTTGCGCCCTGGGTAAATACGGCTACGCGAACGGAACGGCCAGTACCGTGCGGCAGTACAGTTGCGCCACGTACGTTCTGGTCAGATTTACGAGCGTCGATGCCGAGGTTAACAGCAACGTCCACGCTTTCTACGAATTTAGCAGTCGCCAGCTCTTTCAGCAGAGCGATAGCTTCGTTGATGTCGTACTGTTTGGTCGCATCAACTTTCTCGCGGATAACACGCATGCGCTTGGTCAGTTTAGCCATTTCTTAGTCCTCCACTACCAGGCCCATGGAACGTGCAGTACCTTCGATGGAGCGAGTCATCGCTTCAATGTCGGCACCGGTCATGTCGGCAGCTTTGGTCTGCGCGATTTCCTGCAACTGAGCGCGGGAAATTTTACCCACTTTGTCTTTGTTCGGCTTACCGGAACCAGACTTGATACCAGCCGCTTTTTTCAGCAGAACTGCTGCCGGCGGAGTCTTGGTAACGAAAGTGAAAGAACGGTCAGCGTAAACGGTGATAACTACCGGAATCGGCAGACCTTTTTCGATGGAATCAGTTTTTGCGTTGAACGCTTTGCAGAATTCCATGATGTTTACGCCCTGCTGACCCAGAGCCGGACCTACTGGCGGACTCGGGTTAGCCATACCAGCCGCAACCTGCAGCTTGACATAGGCTTGTACTTTCTTAGCCATTATAAATTCCTCAAGTTGGGTAATAGCGCCTCAGAGAGGCTCCCCGTGATATAAAAAATCGTTTTACGGGCAAGGCCCATAAAAACAAAAGGCGCGAAATTGTATTCCAATCTCGCGCCTTGTGCAACGATTTAATCGCCGCTTTTTTGATCGCTGTGTTAGGCTTTTTCAACCTGGCTGAAGTCCAGTTCTACCGGGGTCGCACGACCAAAGATAGAAACAGAGACTTTCAGACGAGACTTCTCGTAATCAACCTCTTCAACGACACCGTTGAAGTCAGCGAACGGACCATCATTAACACGAACCATTTCACCTGGTTCAAACAGCGTTTTCGGACGCGGCTTATCACCAACCTGCTGCAGGCGGTTCATAATCGCATCGACTTCTTTATCGCTGATTGGCGCCGGACGATCGGAAGTACCGCCGATGAAGCCCATCACACGCGGTACGCTGCGCACCAGGTGCCAGCTCGCATCGTTCATCACCATCTGAACGAGGACGTAGCCAGGGAAGAATTTGCGTTCGCTTTTGCGACGCTGACCGCCACGGATCTCAACGACTTCTTCAGTCGGGACCATGACTTCGCCAAACAACTCTTCCATGTTGTGTAATTTGATATGCTCACGCAGCGATGTTGCTACGCGGCCTTCAAAACCGGAAAACGCCTGAACGACGTACCAGCGCTTTTTAGGAGCTTCAGACATCTCAGAACCTCAGGCCAGTGATAAAGGATACCAGGCGAACCAGAATACCATCCAGTCCCCACAGGATCAGTGACATTACTGCGGTAACCGCAGCCACAATCAGCGTGGTGTGCAATGTTTCCTGGCGAGTCGGCCAAATGACCTTACGGACTTCGGTACGCGCTTCACGGGCAAAAGCAACGGTTGCTTTACCTTTTGTCGTTAACAGCGCGACACCACCCGCTGCAGCAATCAGAATTACTACGGCCAGCGCACGCAGCGGCAGCATAATGTCGCGATAAAGGTAATTGCCGACAATTGCCACCAGGAGCAATGCCACCACAACGACCCACTTCATCGCTTCCAGGCCGCGCCCGCTTCCTTGAGCTTCGGTATTCGCACTCATAAACCAACCTGTCAGAAGTATTCTACAAACATTTTCACCCCGCGATCGCGAGGCAAACCAAATCGAAACGCGTATTCGCTTTTCGGATTATACGCCCTCAACAGAGCCTGTCTCAGCAATGATTATGACAAAGAAAATCACTGATGAGCCAGGTTCTGGTACGAAAGCGTGCAAAAAGGGCATCAAATGATGCCCTTTTATTGCGCATTGCGTCAAATGTTATCGGCAATTAGCTCAGAACTTTAGCTACAACGCCCGCGCCAACGGTACGGCCGCCTTCACGGATTGCGAAACGCAGACCGTCGTCCATCGCGATCGGGTGGATCAGGGTAACAACCATTTTGATGTTGTCGCCCGGCATTACCATCTCTACGCCTTCCGGCAGTTCGATAG
>NZ_PTSB01000040.1:0-30637 GCF_002965125.1 Escherichia sp. MOD1-EC6162 | reverse complement strand
CAACAACCAGTTGAGCGGATTCGCGTTTAAACTCTGCGCTGAAATTTCTTTTTTTCATTGGAGCACCTGTGTTGTTCTGAGGTGAGCATATCACCTCTGTTCAGGTGGCCAAATTCAGTGTGCCACTTCAGTTATGAGCTCTGAGTTCAACGGGTCGATGCAACGCTATCCTTAATCAAGGAGGACGTTGCTCTTCTGAAATGCAAAAGGGGCTCTAAATGTGAATGGCACGATTATGCGGGATACTTACATAATGTATGGAGACTACGCATTATTCTCCCCCCTGCCAAACAGGTGAAGAACTAAAACTCACCTGTTTACAACAGGTTATTTCAAATTAACTCAATCGTGTATTAAATCGCAGGACACATTTGTTTTGAAGTTTGAAATCACACCCAATACTCACCTCCTATAACCATCACTAACTTATTATTTTAAATAATTATTTCTCTAAAAAAGCATCTATAACTCACCTCACCATATGTTAATAAAATATTGTTTTTGATCACAATAAGAAAACAATATGTCTCTTTTGTGCGCATTTTTCAGAAATGTAGATATTTTTAGATTATGGCTACGAAGTGAGCATCGCCATGTCACCCTACATCTCATAAGAGGATTGCTTCTGATGAATGCACTGACCGCCGTACAAACCAATACTGTCGATTCAGGCCAGGACTATAGCGGATTCACCCTCATACCGTCGGCGCAATCCCCGCGTCTGCTGGAACTCACCTTCACCGAACAGACGACCAAACAGTTTCTCGAACAGGTTGCCGAGTGGCCCGTGCAGGCGCTGGAGTACAAATCGTTTCTGCGTTTTCGGGTGGGCAAAATTCTCGACGATCTGTGTGCAAACCAACTACAGCCGCTGCTGTTGAAGACGTTGCTAAACCGCGCTGAAGGTGCGCTGTTGATCAATGCGGTAGGTGTCGATGATGTGAAGCAGGCGGATGAGATGGTGAAGCTGGCGACGGCGGTGGCGCATCTGATTGGTCGCTCAAATTTCGATGCGATGAGCGGTCAGTATTATGCGCGTTTTGTGGTGAAAAATGTCGATAACTCAGACAGCTATCTGCGCCAGCCGCACCGCGTGATGGAGTTGCATAACGACGGCACCTATGTCGAAGAGATCACTGATTACGTGCTGATGATGAAAATCGACGAACAAAACATGCAGGGCGGAAATTCGCTGCTGCTGCATCTCGATGACTGGGAACATCTGGACCACTTTTTCAGCCACCCGCTGGCGCGCCGTCCGATGCGTTTTGCCGCACCGCCAAGTAAAAACGTCAGCAAAGATGTCTTCCATCCGGTGTTCGACGTCGATCAGCAGGGGCGCCCGGTGATGCGCTATATCGACCAGTTCGTCCAGCCGAAAGACTTCGAAGAAGGCGTATGGTTGAGCGAGCTTTCCGACGCCATTGAAACCAGCAAAGGCATTCTGTCTGTCCCCGTTCCCGTTGGCAAATTCCTGTTGATTAACAACCTGTTCTGGCTGCACGGTCGCGACCGCTTTACCGCGCATCCGGATCTGCGTCGCGAACTGATGCGCCAGCGTGGCTATTTCGCTTACGCCACTAACCACTACCAGACGCATCAGTAAGCGCAAAGGAATTGAGCGGATGTATGATTTTGTGATTATTGGCGGCGGCATCATCGGCATGTCGACCGCCATGCAACTGATTGATGTCTATCCGGACGCCCGCATTGCGTTGCTGGAAAAAGAGTCCGGCCCGGCCTGTCACCAGACGGGCCACAACAGCGGTGTGATCCATGCCGGGGTCTATTACACGCCCGGCAGCCTGAAGGCGAAATTTTGCCTGGCGGGAAACCGCGCCACCAAAGCCTTTTGCGATCAAAACGGCATTCGCTACGACAACTGCGGCAAGATGCTGGTCGCCACGTCCGCTCTCGAAATGGAACGGATGCGCGCGTTGTGGAAACGCACGGCGGCGAACGGGATCGAGCGCGAATGGTTAAACGCCGACGAACTGCGCGAGCGCGAACCGAATATCACCGGGCTTGGCGGTATTTTTGTGCCGTCCAGCGGCATTGTCAGCTATCGCGAAGTGACGGCGGCGATGGCAAAAATCTTCCAGGCCAGAGGCGGTGAGATTATCTATAACGCCGAAGTCAGCGCGCTCAGTGAGCATAAAAACGGCGTGGTGATACGTACCCGTCAGGGCGACGAATATGAAGCATCGACGCTGATTAGCTGTTCCGGACTAATGGCTGACCGGCTGGTGAAAATGCTCGGCCTCGAACCGGGCTTTATCATCTGCCCGTTCCGTGGCGAGTATTTCCGCCTTGCGCCGGAGCATAACCAGATTGTTAACCATCTGATTTACCCCATCCCCGACCCGGCGATGCCATTTTTGGGCGTTCATCTCACCCGGATGATCGACGGCAGCGTGACCGTCGGGCCAAACGCGGTGCTGGCTTTCAAACGCGAAGGCTATCGCAAGCGCGACTTCTCATTTAGCGACACGCTGGAGATTTTGGGCTCTTCGGGGATTCGCCGGGTGCTACAAAACCACCTACGCTCAGGACTGGGCGAGATGAAAAACTCGCTGTGCAAAAGCGGCTATTTGCGGCTGGTGCAAAAGTATTGTCCCCGGCTTTCGTTAAGCGATCTCCAGCCCTGGCCCGCCGGTGTGCGGGCGCAGGCGGTATCGCCGGACGGCAAGCTGATTGACGATTTTCTGTTTGTCACCACCCCGCGCACGATCCACACCTGCAATGCGCCCTCCCCGGCAGCGACATCAGCAATTCCTATTGGTGCGCATATTGTCAGCAAGGTACAAACGCTGCTGGCAAGCCAGAGTAACCCCGGACGCACGCTGCGAGCGGCACGTAGTGTGGATGCCTTACACGCCGCATTTAATCAATAACCTTTGAAAACAGGATGTAGCGATGAAACTTAACGACAGTAACTTATTCCGCCAGCAGGCGTTGATTAACGGGGAATGGCTGGACGCCAACAATGGCGAGGTCATCGATGTCACCAATCCGGCGAACGGCGACAAGCTGGGTAGCGTGCCGAAAATGGGTGCTGATGAAACCCGTGCCGCTATCGACGCCGCCAGCCGCGCCCTGCCCGCCTGGCGTGCGCTCACCGCCAAAGAACGCGCCACCATTCTGCGCAACTGGTTCAATTTGATGATGGAGCATCAGGACGATTTAGCGCGCCTGATGACCCTCGAACAGGGCAAACCGCTGGCTGAAGCGAAAGGCGAAATCAGCTACGCCGCCTCCTTTATTGAGTGGTTTGCCGAAGAAGGCAAACGTATTTATGGCGACACTATTCCCGGTCATCAGGCCGATAAGCGCCTGATTGTGATCAAGCAGCCGATTGGCGTCACCGCAGCCATCACGCCGTGGAACTTCCCGGCGGCGATGATTACCCGCAAAGCCGGTCCGGCACTGGCGGCAGGCTGCACGATGGTGCTGAAGCCCGCCAGTCAGACGCCGTTCTCTGCGCTAGCGCTGGCAGAGCTGGCGATCCGCGCGGGCATTCCGGCTGGCGTGTTTAACGTGGTCACCGGTTCGGCGGGCGCGGTCGGTAACGAACTGACCAGCAACCCGCTGGTGCGCAAGCTGTCGTTTACCGGCTCGACCGAAATTGGCCGCCAGTTAATGGAACAGTGCGCGAAAGATATCAAAAAAGTGTCGCTGGAGCTCGGCGGCAACGCGCCGTTTATCGTCTTTGACGATGCCGATCTCGATAAAGCCGTGGAAGGCGCGCTGGCCTCGAAATTCCGCAACGCCGGGCAAACCTGCGTCTGCGCCAACCGTTTATACGTGCAGGACGGCGTGTATGACCGCTTTGCCGAAAAATTGCAGCAGGCGGTGAGCAAACTGCAAATCGGTGATGGACTGGAAAAAGGCGTCACCATCGGACCGCTGATCGATGAAAAAGCGGTAGCAAAAGTGGAAGAGCATATTGCCGATGCGCTGGAGAAAGGCGCGCGCGTGGTTTGCGGCGGTAAAGCGCACGAACGCGGCGGCAACTTCTTCCAGCCGACCATACTGGTGGACGTTCCGGCCAACGCTAAAGTGTCGAAAGAAGAGACGTTCGGCCCCCTCGCCCCGCTATTCCGCTTTAAAGACGAAGCCGATGTGATTGCGCAGGCCAATGACACCGAGTTTGGCCTTGCCGCCTACTTCTACGCTCGTGATTTAAGCCGCGTCTTCCGCGTGGGCGAGGCGCTGGAGTACGGCATCGTCGGCATCAATACCGGCATTATTTCCAATGAAGTGGCCCCGTTCGGCGGCATTAAAGCCTCGGGTCTGGGTCGTGAAGGTTCGAAGTATGGCATCGAAGATTACTTAGAAATCAAATATATGTGCATCGGTCTTTAACTGGAGAACGCGAATGAGCAGCAATAAAGAGTTAATGCAGCGCCGCAGTCAGGCGATCCCCCGTGGCGTCGGGCAAATTCACCCGATTTTCGCTGACCGGGCGGAAAACTGCCGGGTGTGGGACGTTGAAGGCCGTGAGTATCTTGATTTCGCGGGCGGGATTGCAGTGCTCAACACCGGGCACCTGCATCCAAAAGTGGTTGCGGCGGTGGAAGCGCAGTTGAAAAAACTGTCGCATACCTGCTTCCAGGTGCTGGCTTACGAGCCGTATCTGGAGTTGTGCGAGGTTATGAATCAGAAGGTGCCGGGCGATTTCGCCAAAAAAACGCTGTTGGTCACCACGGGTTCGGAAGCGGTGGAAAACGCGGTAAAAATCGCCCGCGCCGCCACCAAACGCAGCGGCACCATCGCCTTTAGCGGTGCGTATCACGGGCGCACGCACTACACGCTGGCGCTGACCGGCAAGGTGAATCCGTACTCTGCGGGTATGGGGCTGATGCCGGGCCATGTTTATCGCGCGCTTTACCCTTGCCCACTGCATGGCATCAGTGAAGATGACGCTATCGCCAGTATCCACCGAATCTTCAAAAATGACGCTGCGCCGGAAGATATCGCCGCCATCGTGATTGAGCCGGTTCAGGGCGAAGGCGGTTTCTACGCCGCGACGCCAGCCTTTATGCAACGTTTACGCGCGCTGTGTGACGAGCACGGGATCATGCTGATTGCCGATGAAGTCCAGAGCGGCGCGGGACGTACCGGTACGCTGTTTGCGATGGAGCAAATGGGCGTTGCACCGGATCTCACCACCTTTGCGAAATCGATCGCGGGCGGCTTCCCGCTGGCGGGCGTCACCGGACGTGCCGAAGTGATGGACGCCGTCGCACCAGGCGGTCTGGGCGGCACTTATGCGGGTAACCCGATTGCCTGCGTGGCGGCGCTGGAAGTATTGAAGGTGTTCGAGCAGGAAAATCTGCTACAAAAAGCCAACGACCTGGGGCAGAAACTGAAAGACGGGTTGTTGGCAATAGCCGAAAAACACCCTGAGATCAGCGATGTGCGCGGGCTGGGGGCGATGATTGCGATCGAGTTGTTTGAAAATGGCGATCACGACAAACCGGATGCGAAACTCACCGCCGAGATCGTAGCGCGCGCCCGCGATAAAGGTCTGATTCTTCTCTCCTGCGGCCCTTATTACAACGTACTGCGCATCCTTGTCCCCCTCACCATTGAAGATGCTCAGATCCGTCAGGGTCTGGAGATCATCAGCCAGTGTTTTGCTGAGGCGAAGCAGTAGCACCGCACCATGCCGGAGGCGACGCTGCGCGTCTTGTCCGGCCTACGGGAATCCTGGTCGGATAAGGCGTTTACGCCGCATCCGACACCCGGCGCACCCATGCCGGAGGCGACGCTTCGCGTCTTGTCCGGCCTACGGGAATCCAGGTCGGATAAGGCGTTTACGCCGCATCCGACATTCGGCGCACCATGCCGGAGGCGACGCTTCGCGTCTTGCCCGGCTCACGGAAATGTAGGTCGGATAAGGCGTTTACGCCGCATCCGACATTCGGCGCACCATGCCGGAGGCGACGCTGCGCGTCTTGTCCGGCCTACGGGAATCCAGGTCGGATAAGGCGTTTACGCCGCATCCGACATTCGGCGCACCATGCCGGAGGCGACGCTTCGCGTCTTGTCCGGCCTACGGGAATCCAGGTCGGATAAGGCGGAGCCGCTCTCCGGCAAAAAGAGTTAATAACAATTAAACGCGTGACCCGACGCGGGAAATGTCGGGGCGCTCTCCCAAGTGACACACTTTCGAGAGGATTCAGGATGGGGCAATCATCGCAACCACATGAGTTAGGCGGCGGGCTGAAATCACGCCACGTCACCATGTTGTCTATTGCCGGTGTTATCGGCGCAAGTCTGTTTGTCGGTTCCAGCGTCGCTATAGCCGAAGCGGGTCCGGCGGTATTGCTGGCCTATCTGTTCGCCGGATTACTGGTGGTTATGATTATGCGAATGCTGGCGGAAATGGCGGTTGCTACGCCCGACACCGGCTCCTTTTCCACCTATGCCGATAAAGCCATTGGCCGCTGGGCGGGCTATACCATCGGCTGGCTGTACTGGTGGTTTTGGGTACTGGTTATCCCGCTGGAAGCCAACATTGCCGCCATGATCCTGCATTCATGGGTTCCCGGTATTCCCATCTGGTTATTTTCCCTCGTTATTACCCTCGCCTTAACCGGAAGTAATTTATTAAGCGTCAAAAACTACGGCGAATTTGAGTTCTGGTTAGCGATATGCAAAGTGATTGCTATCCTGGCGTTTATTTTCCTCGGTGCAGTGGCGATTAGCGGTTTTTATCCTTATGCCGAAGTGAGTGGTATCTCAAGATTATGGGATAGCGGCGGCTTTATGCCGAATGGTTTTGGTGCGGTATTAAGCGCGATGCTTATCACCATGTTCTCGTTTATGGGCGCGGAAATTGTCACCATCGCGGCAGCAGAATCCGACACGCCGGATAAACATATTGTTCGCGCCACCAACTCGGTTATCTGGCGTATCTCTATTTTCTATTTGTGTTCTATTTTTGTCGTCGTGGCTCTCATCCCGTGGAATATGCCAGGACTGAAAACCGTGGGTTCCTACCGTTCCGTGCTGGAGCTGCTGAATATTCCGCACGCAAAATTCATTATGGATTGCGTTATTTTGCTATCAGTGACCAGTTGCCTGAACTCAGCGCTGTATACCGCCTCGCGAATGCTTTACTCACTGAGCCGTCGCGGTGATGCACCTGCAGTAATGGGCAAAATCAACCGCAGTAAAACACCTTACGTGGCTGTATTACTCTCGACCGGTGCGGCGTTTTTAACGGTGGTGGTGAACTATTACGCGCCTGCGAAAGTGTTTAAATTCCTGATCGACAGCTCCGGCGCCATCGCCCTGCTGGTTTATTTAGTCATCGCCGTTTCACAATTGCGGATGCGTAAAATTCTGCTGGCAGAAGGCGGCGAAATTCGCCTGCGCATGTGGCTTTATCCGTGGCTTACCTGGCTGGTGATTAGCTTTATTACCTTTGTATTGGTGGTGATGTTATTCCGTCCGGCACAGCAACTCGAGGTCATTTCCACCGGCTTATTAGCAATAGGGATTATCTGTACCGTGCCAATTATGGCGCGCTGGAAAAAGCTAATAATGTGGCAAAAATTACCCGCGCATAATACGCATTAACGTTGAGCTGGAGTCACACCATGACCATTACGTCTCTGGATGGCTATCGCTGGCTGAAGAACGATATTATTCGCGGTCATTTTCAGCCGGATGAAAAACTGCGAATGAGTTTGCTGACGTCGCGCTATTCACTCGGCGTCGGGCCGTTGCGGGAAGCCCTTTCGCAACTGGTAGCGGAACGACTGGTCACGGTGGTGAATCAAAAAGGATATCGGGTGGCGTCTATGTCAGAGCAGGAACTGCTCGATATTTTCGATGCCCGCGCCAATATGGAAGCGATGCTGGTGAGTCTGGCGATTGCCCGTGGCAGTGATGAATGGGAAGCTGACATTCTCGCGAAAGCACATTTGCTTGGTAAACTGGAAGCCTCTGACGCCAGCGAGCAAATGCTTGATGAGTGGGACCAGCGCCATCAGGCATTTCATACTGCGATTGTGGCTGGCTGCGGTTCCCACTATTTACTACAAATGCGCGAGCGTTTGTTTGATCTGGCGGCACGCTACAGATTCATCTGGCTGCGGCAAACAGTGCTTTCAGTAGAAATGCTGGAAGATAAACGCGATCAGCATCAAATTTTAACCGACGCTGTGCTGGCGCGAGATACTGCGCGCGCCAGTGAGTTAATGCGTCAACATTTGCTGACGCCGATTCCGATTATCCAGCAGGCGATGGCGGGATAACGATCACTCTTCAGGAATACGCAAAACCTGCCCTGGATAAATTTTATCCGGGCTTTTTAGCATCGGTTTATTCGCTTCGAAGATTTTATTGTAGAGATTGGCGTTGCCGTAAACCTGTTTGGAAATGGCACTCAGGGTGTCGCCAGACTTAACGGTATAAAACTGGCTGGCAGTTGCTGGCGTCGCCGTTTTTACCTGATCGTCCACGCTGGCAATACCGGAAATATTCCCCACTGCAACAAGGATTTTTTCCTTCGCTTCCTGACTTAAGCCGTCACCTGTGACTGTCGCTTTACCATCGACAATCTGAATATTCACTTTATCGGCATCGGGAATACCGGTTTTGTTCAGATGCTCTTGCACCTTCTTCGCCTGATCGTCTTTATCATGCTGACCGGTGACGGTATCCCAGAGCTTTTCTCCTGCCTCTTTCACAAAATTGAACAGACCCATAGCTACCTCATTCGTTAATGGAAACACTCAGAAAGTGTAGCAGAGGAACGCGGCGCGTTTACGCCGCGTGGGTGAGCACAGGATTAATCGCGGGTTTGCACCCAAAAAGCGTGAATTAAACCAGGAATATAACCAAGCAACGTCAGCAGGATATTAATGATGAACGCCCAACCAAATCCTTTACCTAACAGCACGCCGAGCGGTGGCAAAATGATGGTGATGACGATTCTCCAGAAACCCATATTTACTCCCTATAAGAAAATTAATCATTGTTTAAAAAGAGATTTCACCTCTTAAGCGTAGTGATTTTAGCGGAGCCTGGCCGTTTCAGCCTACGCTTTTACCCTCATTTACGCTGCTTACGCTGGTATACGTTGCATTTTTAGTTTAGAGTTTACTTAATTTAGCAAATACTTAAATAACTATGACTGAACTAGCCCAACTACAGGCCAGCGCCGAACAGGCCGCGGCCTTGCTGAAAGCGATGAGTCACCCCAAACGGCTGCTGATTCTATGCATGCTTTGTGGTTCACCCGGCACCAGCGCCGGTGAACTGGCTCGCATTACCGGACTTAGCGCCTCTGCAACGTCACAGCATCTCGCTCGTATGCGTGACGAAGGGCTTATCGACAGCCAACGGGATGCGCAGCGCGTTCTTTATTCGATAAAAAATGAGGCGGTAAATGCCATTATCGCCACCCTGAAAAATGTCTATTGTCCGTAAGGAGTGACCATGGCTTTGACAACAATTTCGCCGCATGACGCACAAGAATTAATCGCGCACGGTGCAAAGTTAATCGATATTCGCGATGCCGACGAATATCTTCGTGAACATATTCCAGAAGCCTCTCTGGCACCGATATCTGTGCTGGAACAGTCTGGTCTCCCGGCAAAATTACGTAGCGAGCAAATTATATTCCACTGTCAGGCGGGAAAACGAACCAGTAATAATGCGCAAAAATTAGAAGCGATTGCCTCCCCCGCAGATATTTTTTTACTGGAAGGCGGAATTGATGGCTGGAAAAAAGCAGGATTTCCAGTAGCTGAAAATAAATCCCAGCCTTTGCCATTAATGCGTCAGGTGCAGATCGCTGCTGGTGGTTTAATATTAATCGGCGTCGTACTGGGTTATGCCGTTAATAGCAGCTTCTTCTTATTAAGTGGATTTGTCGGTGTTGGATTAATGTTTGCAGGAATCAGCGGTTTTTGTGGGATGGCAAGGCTGTTAGATAAGATGCCGTGGAATCAGCGAGCTTGAGTAACGACGCCGGACGCGCCATCGTGGCGACATCCGGCAACAGTGATTAGATCAGGAAATCGTCGAGAGATTTACCTTCTGCCAGAGCCTGAGCGATCGGCTTCGGTGTACGACCCTGACCGGTCCAGGTTTTGGTTTCACCATTAAAATCGGTGAATTGGTATTTCGCCGGACGCGGCTGGCGTTTTTTACCTGCACGCGGTGCAGCAGTATTATTACCAAATAACTCTTCCGGATTAATTCCGTCAGCCTTCATCAGCTCCAGCCAGGTGCTAATTTTCTCCTGGCGCTCAGCCAGTTCACGCTGCTGCTGTTCTTCTTCTTCACGTCTTTCTTTAGTGACAACCCTGAATTTTTCGAGCATTTCTTCAAGAACGTCAATGGAGAATTCGCGAGCCATCGCACGAAGGGTGCGGATGTTATTTAAACTTTGTAACATTACAGACATAATAAAGAAAACCTTTTAACGCCAAAACAAAAAAGTATTTCGCCGCGTAGTGTAAGCGATCGTTTATTATATTTCCACAAAATTTAATCTATTTACAATCGCCAGTGATATTATTTCAAGCGTTATTTCCAGATAGATTAATAATTATTTCAGATTATATATTAGCCATTTAGCTTAGTCATTCCAGCCATTAGCAAATAGTCAGGTGCTCTCTGTCTCATCGACACTAATGGCAAATCAACAACATCTGCATAAATATGCAGAAAGAACGAATAAAACAACAATTCAACACCTAAAATTTTATGCTGCCATTAGTCGCTTTAAGTCACTAAAAATTCCAGATAGAGTAAAAGCGCTACTTACGCCGAATTGCCTACACTTTGCAGCATTACCTCCCTTAGCCTTCCCCGCCGAACATGTCAAAATACCAACATAACAATATGATTTTAAATCATATTATTAGAATAAGCATTTAAAAATCCATAATGTACAAAAAACACGCCATCGCGGAATATTTTATCTACGAAAACAAAATAAATAAAAATTTTTCACTAATTGATTACTTGCATCCAGCGATATACGCTATGCAAAGATGAAACAGGCAGCTCAGAGCACTGCATTCATTTTCATTCATATCCGATTTCGCTTTTATTAAGGAGCATTGGCATGTTCTCACCGCAGTCACGCTTGCGTCATGCAGTTGCAGACACGTTCGCGATGGTTGTTTACTGTTCTGTCGTGAACATGTGTATTGAAGTTTTCCTCTCCGGAATGAGCTTCGAGCAGTCTCTTTACTCCAGGTTAGTGGCAATTCCGGTGAACATCTTAATTGCATGGCCATACGGCATGTACCGGGATCTGTTTATGCGCGCGGCACGCAAAGTTAGCCAGTCTGGATGGATAAAAAATCTGGCAGATATTCTGGCTTATGTGACGTTTCAGTCACCGGTGTATATGGCGATCTTGCTGGTAGTGGGCGCAGACTGGCACCAGATTATGGCTGCGGTCAGTTCAAACATCGTTGTTTCGATGTTGATGGGGGCGGTCTATGGCTACTTCCTCGATTACTGCCGCCGGCTATTTAAAGTCAGCCGTTACCAGCAGGTAAAAGCCTGACTCTTCTTTTCGCGACTGGCAATGCCAGTCGCGTCTTTAATTGGTTTCGCCAAACAAGCCATGCAAATAACGTTCAAGCGCAACACGCGAACTAAAACCATGCGGAATACCGTAATGCTCGTGTCGCTCGCCCGCAAAGTAGAGCGGAAATTGCTGGTAATGATCGCAGGTTTTAATATCAGAAGCGGGTTCTGCCAGCGTTGAACTACGCTCTTTTAATGTTGGATGAATTACCAGTGCGGTACGTCCCATTCGTGCTTCGCGATTAACATAAACATAATGTTCCCCACGGCGGTAACCGTATGCTTTCTGGGTTACCACATCGACGGTAAAACCGACTTTCTCAAGTACGCGAGCTACCTCGTCTGGTCGTAAATACATATTTTATCCTCGTGATTATCTACCGCGGGCCTACCTTACCTGATTGAGCATTCACAACGCTTTCAGAAAAGTCCATAAAGCCGCGATGAGTCTCAGCAAAGAAAATTATGGTCTACACTGAAAATTACATCGAATTCAAAGGGGGATCATATGTTTAACCGACCTAACCGCAACGACGTCGATGATGGCGTGCAGGATATTCAGAATGATGTCAATCAATTAGCTGATAGCCTCGAATCTGTATTGAAGTCCTGGGGTAGCGACGCCAAAGGGAAAGCCGAAGCTGCACGCAGTAAAGCACAGGCGCTACTGAAAGAAACCAGAGCGCGGATGCATGGTCGTACTCGCGTCCAACAAGCCGCACGTGATGCCGTGGGTTGCGCTGATTCTTTTGTTCGTGAAAGACCCTGGTGTAGCGTGGGTACAGCGGCGGCGGTAGGGATTTTTATCGGTGCACTGTTAGGTATGCGCAAATCGTAGTGGAACAATGATAATAAATACACGTCCCTGGCCCCGAAGCCTGACTTCGGGGTTTTTAACTTAAGGCATCGCGTAATTGTTGTGCCACCTGCTGCGCCATGCTTTCGCTAACGATATTGGTAAACGAGAGCAGCAATCCTCCTTTCCCGGTTGACCGAATACGCCAGGTACTTAATGCCTGCACCGCAAGGCCAGCGGCATTAGCTTTACGCGCGTAGGCAATATCATCGCCCATCATGCTGATAACCATCTGGATTCCCCCTTTTTGCGGTACAACCTGAAATCCCTGTTGCGTAAGCGCCTGCTCAATCCACTGCCGACGCTGAGCATAGTGCTGACGCATTTTCTTCAGATGCCTCCAGAAATGCCCATCACGAATGAAATCTGCCAGAGTGTTCTGCCATAGAACAGGCACAGCACATGGCTCCAGCGATGCCTGTTGGCGGAATTGCGCAATCTGCTCCACCGGCACCACCAGCCACACACAGCGCAGTGCCGGGAAAAGCGATTTGCTAAATGTTCCGGCATAAATCACCCGCTGCGGCGCATCGAGACTTTTCAGCGCCGGTAACGGCTTACCGTGATAGCGGAACTCACTGTCGTAATCATCTTCAATAACCCATGCCTGACTACGCTCTGCCCATTCCAGCACCTGGTGCCTGCGCGCCAAAGAGAGCGCAACACCCAGCGGGCTTTGATGTGCCGGAGTGATCAGAGCAAAACGCGCATCAGGATAATTTTGTATTCCGCTTGTGACATCCAGTCCGTTGTCGTCAACAGGCACAGGAAAAACGTTCACACCGTGGCGAGTGACAATCGGACGAATCAGTGGAAAACCGGGATCTTCCATCCACATCCCGTCTCCCGGTTCCGCCAGTGCACGCAAAATTAAGCTCATCGATGCCGCATAACCGTGTGTGATAAATACCTGCTCAGGCTGGCTCTCAATTCCGCGCGAGACACGTAGATAATCAACAATTGCCTCGCGCAACGCCGCCTCGCCGCAGACATCGCCTAACGCCAAATTAAAACGCGTCTGGGTTCGCAGGCGACGGCCCATCACCCGCGCCCACAGCTCACGCGGAAAGAGATCGAGTGCGGGTAATCCCATTTGAAACGGCAACGGCTGCTCGCTTTCACCGGCAAAGACGACGACATCAGAAGATGATTTTTGTGGATGTATCTGTTCGCTGACAAAGGTGCCTGCCTGCCCCCGCCTGACCAGCCAGCCCTGTGCCACCAGCTCAGCATAAGCATTTTCGACTGTGGAGCGAGACACGCCCAGTTCCTGCGACCAGGTTCGGCTGGAAGGTAGCCTTGCGCCAGGTTTCAGTTCCCCTTGCTCAATAGCCGTTTTTAACTGACGGGCGATTTCCTGATAACGCGGCATATGGTCTGCTTTTTTACGTAATTTATGGCTCTCTTTGACAGTCCATTATAGTGCTACATTGCGGGCGTTAATAAGAGGAGAAACTGTATGACTACATTACGTCAACCCTACTACGAACTTAGCCCGGCAGTGTATAACGCACTGGTGCAGGCCAAAACGGCGCTGGAAAATAGTACGCTGGATACCACTCTGATGGAGTTAGTTTATTTACGCGTCTCACAAATCAACGGCTGCGCATTTTGTCTGGAGATGCATAGTAAAGCATTACGCAAATCCGGTGTGCCGCAGAACAAACTGGACGCCCTGGCAGGCTGGCGCGTAAGCCATCATTTTGACGATCGCGAGCGGGCGGCGCTGGCATGGGCGGAATCGGTGACCGATATTGCCCGAACCCATGCAGAAGATGACGTTTATCAGCCTCTGCTTAAGTACTTCAGCGCAGCAGAGATCAGCGACTTAACGTTTGCCATCGGGCTGATGAATTGTTTTAACCGCCTGGCGGTTTCCATGCGGATGTAATTTGCTATTGCCGGGGGCTCGCCCGGCAACAAAACACAAAATCCCCTACCCCGTTGAGCCACTCAACGGCGGTATCAATAATCTAAAATTCCCATATCTTGTATGGTTGAATCTTTTTTCATCTACATCTAGTATCTCTGTATCAACAGAGAGACAACCCGACGCGTATCATCGCGCCGTATCTTCATTTTAAACGGAAATACGAATCATGCGCATTACTATTTACACTCGTAACGATTGCGTTCAATGCCACGCCACCAAACGAGCAATGGAAAACCGTGGCTTTGACTTTGAGATGATTAATGTCGATCGCGATCCTGAAGCGGCAGAGGCGTTACGTGCCCAGGGCTTTCGCCAGTTGCCGGTAGTGATTGCAGGTGATCTTAGCTGGTCTGGCTTTCGTCCGGACATGATCAACCGCCTGCATCCAGCGCCACACGCAGCCAGCGCATGAGTCAGCTCGTCTACTTCTCCAGTAGCTCCGAAAACACACATCGCTTTATCAAACGTTTAGGGCTGCCCGCCGTGCGCATTCCGCTCAATGAGCGGGAACGGATTCAGGTAGACGAGCCTTACATCCTGATCGTGCCCTCTTACGGCGGTGGCGGTACGGCTGGCGCTGTGCCACGGCAGGTGATTCGCTTTTTAAACGACGAACATAACCGGGCGTTGCTTCGCGGCGTTATTGCTTCGGGTAATCGCAATTTTGGTGAGGCGTATGGCCGCGCCGGAGATGTGATTGCCCGGAAATGCGACGTGCCATGGCTATACCGCTTTGAACTCATGGGTACGCAAAGCGATATCGAAAACGTTCGTAAAGGAGTAACCGAATTTTGGCAACGACAACCGCAGACCGCCTGACGCAGGAAACGATGGATTACCACGCCCTGAATGCGATGCTTAACCTTTACGATAGCGCGGGTCGCATTCAGTTCGATAAAGATCGCCAGGCAGTAGACGCTTTTATGGCGACACATGTACGCCCGAACAGTGTGACTTTTAGCAGCCAGCAGCAGCGCCTGAACTGGCTGGTCAACGAAGGTTACTATGATGAAAGCGTCCTCAACCGCTACTCTCGCAACTTTGTCATTACGCTGTTTGCCCATGCACACGCCAGTGGTTTTCGTTTCCAGACGTTCCTCGGTGCATGGAAGTTTTACACCAGCTATACGCTGAAGACTTTCGACGGTAAACGTTATCTGGAAGATTTTGCCGATCGGGTCACGATGGTGGCGCTAACGCTGGCGCAAGGTGATGAGACGCTGGCGACGCAGCTAACCGATGAGATGCTATCAGGACGCTTTCAGCCCGCCACGCCAACATTCCTCAACTGTGGTAAACAGCAGCGAGGCGAACTGGTTTCCTGTTTTCTGCTACGTATTGAAGACAATATGGAGTCGATTGGTCGGGCGGTTAATTCCGCACTACAACTGTCGAAACGCGGCGGCGGCGTGGCGTTTTTGCTGTCGAATCTGCGGGAAGCGGGTGCACCGATTAAACGTATTGAAAATCAATCTTCTGGCGTGATTCCGGTGATGAAAATGCTGGAAGACGCATTTTCCTATGCCAACCAGCTCGGCGCTCGTCAGGGGGCTGGGGCTGTATATCTGCACGCACACCATCCCGATATTCTGCGTTTTCTCGACACAAAACGGGAAAATGCCGATGAAAAAATCCGCATTAAAACGTTGTCGCTGGGGGTAGTGATCCCGGATGTCACCTTCCATCTGGCGAAAGAGAATGCGCAGATGGCGCTGTTTTCGCCCTATGACGTTGAGCGAGTTTACGGCAAGCCGTTTGCTGATATCGCCATCAGCGAACACTATGACGAACTGGTTGCCGATGAACGCATCCGCAAAAAATACATCAACGCCCGTGATTTCTTCCAGCGGCTGGCGGAGATCCAGTTTGAGTCCGGCTATCCCTACATCATGTATGAAGATACGGTTAACCGTGCTAACCCTATTGCCGGGCGCATAAATATGAGTAATCTCTGCTCAGAAATTTTGCAGGTTAACAGCGCCTCAGCGTATGACGAGAATCTCGACTATGCTCGCACAGGCCATGATATTTCCTGCAATTTAGGCTCGTTGAATATTGCTCACACTATGGATTCGCCAGACTTTGCCCGCACGGTAGAGACAGCCGTGCGCGGTCTGACGGCGGTGTCAGATATGAGTCATATCCGCAGCGTGCCGTCCATCGAAGCCGGAAATGCCGCCTCGCACGCCATCGGCCTGGGGCAGATGAATCTGCACGGCTATCTGGCGCGTGAGGGTATCGTTTACGGTTCGCCGGAAGCACTGGATTTTACCAATCTCTATTTCTACACCATCACCTGGCACGCCCTGCGCACTTCGATGTTGCTGGCGCGCGAACGTGGTGAAACCTTCGCCGGATTCAAACAGTCACGCTATGCCAGTGGTGAATATTTTAGCCAATATCTGCAAGGGAACTGGCAGCCGAAAACGGCGAAAGTTGGCGAACTGTTTGCCCGTAGCGGTATTACGTTACCTACCCGTGAGATGTGGGCGCAACTGCGCGACGACGTGATGCACTACGGCATTTACAACCAGAATCTTCAGGCGGTGCCGCCAACCCCGGTTCTATCTCTTATATCAACCATGCTACGTCGAGTATTCATCCGATTGTGGCGAAAGTGGAGATACGCAAAGAGGGCAAAACAGGACGCGTTTACTACCCTGCCCCGTTTATGACTAACGAAAATCTGGCGCTATATCAGGACGCTTACGAAATCGGCGCAGAAAAGATTATCGACACCTACGCCGAAGCGACTCGCCATGTCGATCAGGGGCTGTCGCTGACGCTGTTTTTCCCCGATACCGCCACCACTCGCGATATCAATAAAGCGCAGATTTACGCCTGGCGCAAAGGTATCAAAACGCTCTATTACATCCGCCTGCGTCAGATGGCGCTGGAAGGCACTGAAATTGAAGGCTGCGTCTCCTGCGCACTTTAAGGAATATCTATGAAACTCTCACATATCAGCGCCATCAACTGGAACAAGATTACTGACGATAAAGATCTGGAAGTATGGAATCGCCTGACCAGCAATTTCTGGCTACCGGAAAAAGTGCCACTGTCGAACGATATTCCCGCGTGGCAAACGTTAAGTACCATCGAACAACAACTGACGATGCGCGTATTTACTGGCCTGACGCTGCTCGACACGTTGCAAAACGTTATCGGCGCGCCGTCGTTGATACCCGATGCACTCACGCCCCATGAAGAAGCAGTGTTGTCGAATATCAGCTTTATGGAAGCCGTTCATGCCCGCTCTTACAGCTCTATTTTCTCGACGCTGTGCCAGACAAAAGAGGTTGATGCCGCCTATGCCTGGAGTGAAGAAAATGCGCCGTTGCAACGAAAAGCACAGATTATTCAGCAATATTATCGCGGTGATAGCCCGCTGAAAAAGAAAATCGCCAGTGTCTTTCTTGAATCATTTTTGTTCTATTCCGGCTTCTGGCTGTCAATGTATTTTTCCAGTCGCGGAAAGCTGACCAATACCGCCGATCTGATCCGCCTGATTATCCGCGATGAAGCAGTACACGGTTATTACATTGGCTATAAATATCAGAAAAGCCTGGAAAAAATCTCCCAGGCACAACGTGAAGAATTAAAGAGTTTCGCCTTCGATTTATTGCTGGAACTTTACGACAACGAGTTGCAATACACCGATGAGCTGTACGCCGAAACAACATGGGCTGACGATGTGAAAGCGTTTCTCTGTTACAACGCCAATAAAGCCTTAATGAATCTGGGATACGAACCGTTATTTCCAGCAGAAATGGCAGAAGTAAATCCGGCAATCCTTGCCGCGCTTTCACCGAATGCCGACGAAAATCACGATTTCTTTTCCGGCTCTGGTTCCTCTTATGTGATGGGAAAAGCGGTCGAAACAGAAGACGAAGACTGGAATTTTTGACGAGGTTATTTTTCAAAAATATCACCACCCACAGCAGGGAAATAATTCCAGTTAAACAGCTTTTTATCACGCAAATATTTTGTGGTGATCTACACTGACTCTCTGTTGCATTATTCGCCTGAAACCACAATATTCAGGCGTTTTTTCGCTATCTATAACAAAAAATATCAACTTTTCTCGATTTGCTCTCAGCCCTTATATCACGGGAAACTCCGGCAATTTGCTCGCATCAATATTCATGCCACATTTGCCCTCAGGGGTTGCCTCAGATTCTCAGTATGTTAGGGTAGAAAAAAGTGACTATTTCCATTGGGTAATATATCGACATAAACAAATAACAGGAATCTTTCTATTGCATGGCAATTAAATTAGAAATTAAAAATCTTTATAAAATATTTGGTGAGCATCCACAGCGAGCTTTCAAATATATCGAACAAGGACTTTCAAAAGAACAAATTCTGGAAAAAACTGGGCTATCGCTTGGCGTAAAAGACGCCAGTCTGGCCATTGAAGAAGGCGAGATATTTGTCATCATGGGATTATCCGGTTCGGGTAAATCCACAATGGTACGCCTTCTCAATCGCCTGATTGAACCCACCCGCGGACAAGTGCTGATTGACGGTGTAGATATTGCCAAAATATCCGACGCCGAACTCCGTGAGGTGCGCAGAAAAAAGATTGCGATGGTCTTTCAGTCCTTTGCCTTAATGCCGCATATGACCGTGCTGGACAATACCGCGTTTGGCATGGAACTAGCCGGAATTAACGCCGAAGAGCGTCGGGAAAAAGCCATTGATGCACTACGTCAGGTAGGTCTGGAAAATTATGCCCACAGCTACCCGGACGAACTCTCTGGTGGAATGCGTCAACGTGTTGGATTAGCCCGTGCATTAGCCATTAATCCGGATATTTTATTAATGGATGAAGCCTTCTCGGCGCTCGATCCATTAATTCGCACCGAGATGCAGGATGAACTGGTAAAATTACAGGCGAAACATCAGCGCACCATTGTCTTTATTTCTCACGATCTCGATGAAGCTATGCGTATTGGCGACCGAATTGCCATTATGCAAAATGGCGAAGTGGTACAGGTCGGCACACCGGATGAAATTCTCAATAATCCGGCGAATGATTATGTCCGCACCTTCTTCCGCGGCGTTGATATTAGTCAGGTATTCAGCGCGAAAGATATTGCTCGCCGCAGCCCGAATGGTTTAATTCGTAAAACCCCCGGCTTCGGTCCGCGTTCGGCACTGAAATTATTACAGGATGAAGATCGCGAATATGGCTACGTCATCGAACGCGGTAATAAATTTGTCGGCGCAGTCTCTATCGATTCGTTAAAAGCAGCATTAACGCAGCAGCAAGGTCTTGATGCGGCGCTGATTGATGCGCCGTTAGCGGTCGATGCGCAAACGCCTCTTAGCGAGTTGCTCTCTCATGTCGGACAGGCACCCTGTGCGGTGCCCGTGGTCGACGAGGACCAACAGTATGTCGGCATCATTTCGAAAGGAATGCTGCTGCGCGCTTTAGATCGTGAGGGGGTAAATAATGGCTGATCAAAATAATCCGTGGGATACCACGCCAGCGGCAGACAGCGCCGCACAATCCGCAGATGCCTGGGGTACACCGGCTGCGGCACCGACTGACGGCGGCGGCGCTGACTGGCTGACCAGTACGCCTGCACCAAATGTCGAGCATTTTAATATTCTCGATCCGTTTCATAAGACGCTGATCCCACTCGACAGTTGGGTAACTGAAGGGATCGACTGGGTCGTTACCCATTTCCGCCCCCTCTTCCAGGGCGTGCGTGTTCCGGTGGATTATATCCTCAACGGTTTCCAGCAACTGCTGCTGGGGATGCCCGCGCCTGTGGCAATTATCGTTTTCGCCCTGATAGCCTGGCAGATTTCCGGTGTCGGAATGGGCGTGGCGACGCTGGTTTCACTGATTGCTATCGGCGCGATCGGCGCATGGTCGCAGGCAATGGTGACTTTGGCGCTGGTGTTAACCGCCCTGCTATTCTGTATTGTCATCGGTTTGCCGCTGGGGATCTGGCTGGCAAGAAGCCCACGGGCAGCAAAAATCATCCGTCCACTGCTTGATGCCATGCAGACGACGCCAGCGTTTGTCTATCTGGTGCCAATCGTCATGCTGTTTGGTATCGGCAACGTGCCGGGCGTGGTGGTGACCATCATCTTTGCTCTGCCGCCTATTATCCGTCTGACCATTTTGGGGATTAACCAGGTTCCGGCGGATCTGATTGAAGCCTCGCGCTCATTCGGTGCCAGCCCGCGCCAGATGCTGTTCAAAGTTCAGTTACCGCTGGCGATGCCGACCATTATGGCGGGCGTCAACCAGACGCTGATGCTGGCCCTTTCTATGGTGGTCATCGCCTCGATGATTGCCGTCGGCGGGCTGGGTCAAATGGTACTGCGCGGTATCGGGCGTCTGGATATGGGGCTTGCCACCGTTGGCGGCGTCGGGATTGTCATCCTCGCCATTATCCTCGATCGCCTGACACAGGCCGTGGGGCGCGACTCACGTAGTCGCGGCAACCGTCGCTGGTACACCACTGGCCCTGTCGGTCTGCTGACCCGTCCGTTCATTAAATAACTCTGCACCTGCCCGGTGACGCCGGGCATTGCCACCCTGCCAAAAAAAGGAATAACAATGCGACATAGCGTACTTTTTGCGACAGCGTTTGCCACGCTTATCTCTACACAAACTTTTGCTGCCGATCTGCCGGGCAAAGGTATTACCGTTAATCCGGTTCAGAGCACCATTACCGAAGAAACCTTCCAGACGTTGCTGGTCAGCCGTGCGCTGGAAAAATTAGGTTATACCGTCAACAAACCCAGCGAAGTGGATTACAACGTTGGTTATACGTCACTGGCTTCCGGCGATGCGACCTTTACCGCTGTGAACTGGACGCCGCTGCATGACAACATGTATGAGGCTGCCGGTGGCGATAAGAAGTTTTATCGCGAAGGGACATTTGTTAACGGCGCTGCGCAGGGATACCTGATCGATAAGAAAACGGCCGACCAGTACAAAATTACCAACATCGCGCAGCTAAAAGATCCGAAGATTGCCAAACTGTTTGATACCAACGGCGATGGCAAAGCGGATTTAACTGGCTGTAACCCCGGCTGGGGCTGCGAAGGCGCTATCAACCACCAGCTTGCCGCTTATGATCTGACGAATACCGTAACCCATAATCAGGGGAACTACGCGGCGATGATGGCCGACACCATCAGCCGTTACAAAGAGGGCAAGCCGGTGTTTTACTACACCTGGACACCGTACTGGGTGAGTAACGAACTGAAGCCGGGGAAAGATGTAGTCTGGTTGCAGGTGCCGTTCTCCGCACTGCCGGGTGATAAAAACGCCGATACCAAACTGCCGAATGGCGCAAATTACGGCTTCCCGGTTAGCACCATGCATATCGTTGCCAACAAAGCCTGGGCCGAGAAAAACCCGGCGGCAGCGAAACTGTTCGCCATTATGCAGTTGCCGGTTGCGGACATTAATGCCCAGAACGCCATTATGCATGACGGCAAAGCCTCAGAAGGCGATATTCAGAGCCACGTTGATGGCTGGATCAAAGCCCACCAGCAGCAGTTTGATGGCTGGGTGAATGAGGCGCTGGCAGCGCAGAAGTAGTTTTTATTCGGGCGGATAGGGTGTTTACGCCGTATCCGCCATTCTGTGCACAATGCCTGATGCGACGCTGGCGCGTCTTATCAGGCCTACAAACCACACTCATTTCGTAGGGCGGAAAGGCGTTTTCGCCGCATCCGCCTTCTGTGCACAATGCCTGATGCGACGCTGGCGCGTCTTATCAGGCCTACAAACCACACTCATTTCGTAGGGCGGAAAGGCGTTTTCGCCGCATCCGCCTTCTGTACACAATGCCTGATGCGACGCTGACGCGTCTTATCATGCCTACAAACCACACTCATTTCGTAGGGCGGATAAGGTGTTTACGCCGCATTCGCCGTTCTGTGCACAATGCCTGATGCGACGCTGGCGCGTCTTATCATGCCTACAAACCACACTCATTTCGTAGGGCGGATAAGGCGTTTTCGCCGCATCCGCCGTTCTGTGCTCAATGCCTGATGCGACGCTGACGCGTCTTATCATGCCTACAAACCACACTCATTTCGTAGGGCGGATAAGGTGTTTACGCCGCATCCGCCGTTCTGTGCTCAATGCCTGATGCGACGCTGACGCGTCTTATCATGCCTACAAACCACACAGCACATTTCAACAATCTATCTTTCATCCCATATTCATCAACATCCGCTATTATTGATTTCCAGACCAATCATCACCTGATAAACAACAATAATGACTAAAACCAATCATGAGCTTAGCCCGGCGCTGATCGTGCTGATGTCGATCGCCACCGGTCTGGCAGTCGCCAGCAACTATTACGCCCAGCCATTGCTCGACACCATCGCGCGTAACTTTTCTCTTTCCGCCAGTTCGGCGGGCTTTATTGTCACCGCCGCACAATTAGGCTATGCCGCTGGCCTGCTGTTTCTTGTCCCATTGGGCGATATGTTTGAACGCCGACGCCTGATTGTTTCCATGACCTTACTGGCTGCAGGCGGTATGTTGATCACCGCCAGCAGTCAATCACTCGCCATGATGATCCTTGGAACGGCATTAACCGGTTTATTCTCGGTCGTGGCGCAAATTCTGGTTCCACTGGCGGCAACACTGGCTTCACCAGACAAACGCGGCAAGGTGGTTGGCACCATTATGAGCGGTTTGCTACTGGGGATTTTGCTGGCACGTACCGTTGCAGGATTGCTGGCAAACCTCGGCGGCTGGCGCACCGTCTTCTGGGTCGCATCGGTGTTAATGGCACTGATGGCGCTGGCGTTATGGCGCGGCCTGCCACAAATGAAATCAGAAAACCACCTCAACTACCCACAGTTGTTAGGTTCCGTTTTCAGCATGTTTATCAGCGATAAGATCCTGCGTACCCGCGCGTTACTGGGCTGCCTGACCTTTGCCAACTTCAGCATTCTATGGACATCGATGGCTTTTTTGCTCGCCGCGCCGCCTTTTAATTACAGCGATGGCGTGATTGGTCTGTTTGGCCTTGCGGGAGCTGCCGGGGCGTTGGGCGCTCGCCCGGCGGGCGGTTTTGCCGATAAAGGAAAATCGCACCTCACAACAACGTTTGGTCTGCTGTTGTTGTTACTTTCATGGCTGGCAATCTGGTTTGGTCAAACTTCCGTACTGGCGCTGATTATCGGCATCCTGGTGCTGGATCTCACCGTCCAGGGCGTGCATATCACCAATCAAACCGTGATTTACCGTATTCACCCTGATGCGCGTAATCGCCTGACCGCAGGCTACATGACCAGTTACTTTATTGGCGGTGCTGCCGGTTCACTGATTTCTGCATCCGCCTGGCAACATGCGGGTTGGGCTGGCGTTTGTCTGGCTGGCGCGGTGATCGCCCTGGTTAACCTGGTGGTCTGGTGGCGAGGTTTTCATCGTCAGGAAGCCGCAAATTAAGCAATCAGCAACCGTTTTCGTGGCTTTACACTTATAAGGGTGTTAAGAAGCCCATCAGTCTGATAAGGTTAAGATATTCATTCAGTCTGTTTATAATATTAACAATCGTTAAGCGTACACTCTATGGTAAGCCCTACTCCTCTGCCAGCTTCTGGTCCGGCGACCTTCATGGAAGGATGCAAAGACAGTTTACCGATTGTTATTAGTTATATTCCGGTGGCTTTTGCGTTCGGTCTGAATGCAACCCGCCAGGGCTTCACTCCCCTCGAAAGTGTTTTTTTCTCCTGCATCATTTATGCAGGTGCGAGCCAGTTTGTCATTACCGCGATGCTGGCAGCCGGGAGTAGTTTATGGATTGCTGCACTGACCGTGATGGCAATGGATGTTCGCCATGTTTTGTATGGCCCGTCACTGCGTAGCCGTATTGTTCAGCGTCTGCAAAAATCGAAAACCGCCCTGTGGGCGTTTGGCCTGACGGACGAGGTTTTTGCCGCTGCAACGGCAAAACTGGTACGTAATAATCGCCGCTGGAGCGAAAACTGGATGATCGGCATTGCCTTCAGTTCATGGTCATCGTGGGTATTTGGTACGGTAATAGGGGCATTTTCGGGCGGCGGTTTGCTGCAAGGTTATCCCGCCGTTGAAGCAGCATTAGGCTTTATGCTGCCGGCTCTCTTTATGAGTTTCCTGCTCGCCTCTTTCCAGCGCAAACAATCTCTTTGCGTTACCGCAGCGTTAGTTGGTGCCCTTGCAGGCGTAACGCTATTTTCTATTCCCGTCGCCATTCTGGCAGGCATTGTCTTTGGCTGCCTCACTGCGTTAATCCAGGCATTCTGGCAAGGAGCCGCTGATGAGCTATGAGGTTTTACTGCTTGGATTACTGGTTGGCGCGGCGAATTACTGCTTCCGCTATTTACCACTGCGCCTGCGGGTGGGTAATACCCGCCCAACCAAGCGTGGCGCGGTGGGTATTTTGCTCGACACCATTGGCATCGCCTCAATTTGCGCTCTGCTGGTTGTCTCTACCGCACCAGAAGTGATGCACGACTCACGCCGCTTCGTGCCCACACTGGTTGGTTTTGCAGTATTGGGTGGCAGTTTCTATAAAACACGCAGCATTATCGTCCCCACTCTGATAAGTGCGCTGGCCTACGGGCTGGCCTGGAAAGTGATGGCGATTATATAACCCACAAGAATCATTTTTCTAAAACAATACATTTACTTTATTTGTCACTGTCGTTACTATATCGGCTGAAATTAATGAGGTCATACCCAAATGGATAGTTCGTTTACGCCCATTGAACAAATGCTAAAATTTCGCGCCAGCCGCCACGAAGATTTTCCTTATCAGGAGATCCTTCTGACCCGTCTTTGCATGCATATGCAGAGCAAGTTGCTGGAAAACCGCAATAAAATGCTGAAGGCTCAGGGGATTAACGAGACGTTGTTTATGGCGTTGATTACGCTGGAGTCTCAGGAAAACCACAGCATTCAGCCTTCTGAATTAAGTTGTGCTCTTGGATCATCCCGTACCAATGCGACGCGTATTGCCGATGAACTGGAAAAACGCGGCTGGATCGAACGTCGTGAAAGCGATAACGATCGCCGCTGCCTGCATCTGCAATTAACGGAAAAAGGTCACGAGTTTTTGCGCGAGGTTTTACCGCCGCAGCATAACTGCCTGCATCAACTCTGGTCCGCGCTCAGCACAACAGAAAAAGATCAGCTTGAGCAAATCACCCGCAAATTGCTCTCCCGTCTCGATCAGATGGAACAAGACGGTGCGGTTCTCGAAGCGATGAGCTAACGCGTCATCTCGCTCAAAAATCCAGATTTATAAAAGAAAAACTGACCGGCCAGCATCGCAACGTGCTGGCCTTTTTGGCAAGCAGGTCGGCTCAGCCGATGAGTTAAGAAGATCGTGGAGAATACTATGAGCGCAAATGCGGAGACACAAAGCCCGCAGCAACCGGTAAAGAAGAGCGGCAAACGTAAGCGTCTGCTCCTCCTTCTCACCTTGCTCTTTATTATTATTGCCGTAGCGATAGGGATTTATTGGTTTTTGGTACTGCGTCATTTCGAAGAAACTGATGACGCATACGTGGCAGGGAATCAGATTCAAATTATGTCTCAGGTGTCAGGCAGCGTGACGAAAGTCTGGGCCGATAACACCGATTTTGTAAAAGAAGGCGATGTGCTGGTCACTCTCGACCCGACTGATGCTCGCCAGGCGTTTGAAAAAGCCAAAACAGCACTGGCTTCCAGCGTACGCCAGACCCACCAACTGATGATTAACAGCAAGCAGTTGCAGGCAAATATTGAGGTGCAGAAAATCGCCCTCGCCAAAGCACAAAGCGACTACAACCGCCGCGTGCCGCTGGGTAATGCCAACCTGATTGGCCGCGAAGAGCTGCAACACGCCCGCGATGCTGTTACCAGCGCCCAGGCGCAACTGGATGTCGCCATTCAACAATACAATGCCAATCAGGCGATGATTCTGGGTACTAAACTGGAAGATCAACCGGCCGTGCAACAAGCTGCCACTGAAGTGCGCAATGCCTGGCTGGCGCTGGAACGTACCCGTATTGTCAGCCCGATGACCGGTTATGTCTCCCGCCGTGCCGTTCAACCGGGTGCGCAAATTAGCCCAACAACGCCGCTGATGGCGGTCGTTCCGGCGACTAATATGTGGGTGGATGCCAACTTTAAAGAGACCCAGATTGCCAATATGCGTATCGGCCAGCCGGTCACCATCACCACTGATATTTACGGTGATGACGTGAAATACACCGGTAAAGTGGTCGGTCTGGATATGGGTACGGGTAGCGCGTTTTCGCTGCTTCCGGCGCAAAACGCTACCGGTAACTGGATCAAAGTGGTTCAGCGTCTGCCTGTTCGTATCGAGTTGGATCAAAAGCAACTTGAGCAATATCCGCTACGGATCGGTTTATCCACACTGGTGAGCGTCAATACCACTAACCGTGACGGCCAGGTACTGGCTAACAAAGTACGTTCCACGCCGGTAGCAGTAAGTACCGCTCGTGAAATCAGCCTGGAACCCGTCAATAAACTGATCGACGATATCGTAAAAGCTAACGCTGGCTAATCCAGAGGTGCGTGTGATGCAACAGCAAAAACCGCTGGAAGGTGCGCAACTGGTCATTATGACGATTGCGCTATCGCTGGCGACATTCATGCAGGTGCTGGACTCCACCATTGCTAACGTGGCGATCCCTACTATCGCCGGAAACCTTGGCTCATCGCTCAGCCAGGGAACGTGGGTGATCACCTCCTTCGGGGTGGCGAACGCCATCTCGATCCCGCTTACCGGCTGGCTGGCGAAGCGCGTCGGGGAAGTGAAGCTGTTCCTCTGGTCGACCATCGCCTTCGCCATTGCTTCGTGGGCGTGTGGTGTTTCCAGTAGTCTGAATATGCTGATCTTCTTCCGCGTCATTCAGGGGATTGTCGCCGGGCCATTGATCCCGCTTTCACAAAGTCTATTACTGAATAACTACCCGCCAGCCAAACGTTCCATCGCACTGGCCTTGTGGTCAATGACGGTGATTGTCGCGCCTATTTGCGGCCCGATCCTCGGCGGTTATATCAGCGACAATTATCACTGGGGTTGGATCTTCTTTATCAACGTGCCAATTGGCGTGGCAGTGGTGTTGATGACGCTACAGACCTTGCGCGGACGCGAAACCCGCACCGAGCGGCGACGGATTGATGCCGTGGGGCTGGCGCTGTTAGTGATTGGTATCGGTAGCCTGCAGATTATGCTCGACCGGGGTAAAGAACTGGACTGGTTCTCATCACAGGAAATTATCATTCTCACCGTGGTGGCGGTAGTGGCTATCAGCTTCCTGATTGTCTGGGAGCTGACAGATGACAACCCAATAGTTGATCTGTCGCTGTTTAAGTCACGCAATTTTACCATTGGCTGCTTGTGTATCAGCCTCGCTTATATGCTCTACTTCGGCGCGATTGTTTTGCTGCCGCAATTGTTGCAGGAAGTCTACGGCTACACAGCAACCTGGGCAGGGTTGGCGTCTGCGCCGGTAGGGATTATCCCGGTGATCCTGTCGCCAATTATCGGTCGTTTTGCGCATAAACTGGATATGCGTCGGCTGGTAACCTTCAGCTTTATTATGTATGCCGTCTGTTTCTACTGGCGTGCTTATACCTTTGAACCCGGTATGGATTTTGGCGCGTCGGCCTGGCCGCAGTTTATCCAGGGCTTCGCGGTGGCCTGCTTCTTTATGCCGCTGACCACCATTACGCTTTCTGGTTTGCCACCTGAACGACTGGCGGCGGCGTCGAGTCTCTCCAACTTTACGCGAACGCTGGCGGGGTCTATTGGCACGTCGATAACCACTACCATGTGGACCAACCGCGAGTCGCTGCATCATGCGCAGTTGACCGAGTCGGTGAATCCGTATAACCCGAACGCCCAGGCGATGTACCATCAACTGGAGGGTCTGGGAATGACGCAACAGCAGGCTTCCGGCTGGATTGCTCAGCAGATCACCAATCAGGGGTTGATTATTTCCGCTAATGAGATCTTCTGGATGTCGGCCGGGATATTCCTCGTCCTGCTGGGACTGGTGTGGTTTGCCAGGCCGCCATTTGGCGCAGGTGGCGGCGGAGGCGGTGCGCATTAATGTTGTCAAAGGGAGCTGCGGCTCCCTTTTTATTTGCCTATTCTGCAAACGGTTGTTTTATCAATGCCAAATGATGCCATTATTCAGGGTTGCTTAATAAGCAGTTCATCAATCAAAAAAACAGACAATATATTTGTATTTTTCCTAATAACGGCATATTTTATCTCATATTTTTATGCATTTTATCGATGTACGGAAAGCATATTTATATTATTTTTTTTGACAATAATCCTGGTATTTACCAACTCTAAGTAAATGTGCAAACAATAAACATAAAATTAATTTGCCATCATTATTAAATTCAAGAAAAATATCGATAGAATATATCTTGATGATTTTTCTAATTTTTCTTTTTGTCACTTTTTACCACTTAATGTATTTAAAGATTTTTCCTATGGAAAATTATGCAACTTATTTTTTAGCACAACTCCTAAACCATCAAAACAAATTAATATTAAATTAATTACAAATTAAACTGGTTTATAAACATTGGTTTCACGCACTACTCTTCATTTGATAGAGCAGTAACCCTTTTCAGTGGTCTTAAAAATTAAGTTTTTACGTCGTTACTGTGGATTTGTTATTTATCTTAAAATAAATCATAAGGATGAGAAGGAACTTTATGAACATCAAAAAGCATCCCTTGTCAACGCTGGCAATAGCTATTTCGACCGTGTTATCAATACCCGTTTCACTGGCATGGGCACCACCAACAAGTATCAACAGCGATGTTACTATCAACAATAATGATGTTGTAACGCTATCCTCATCCGAAAATAATTCATCAACCTGGGATCAATTTCGTTTTCTTAATGTTGGAGAAACAAGTGAAGGTACGTTGAATATAGACGGGCGTGATCTGACCACCTCCAAAATCACAATCGGTAATGCAACTTCAGGGATAATGAAATTAGAAAACAATACTCATCTGACGATTAATAATGCATCGCCTTATGAACACAATATTTATTTAGGTATCAATGGTGGTTCAGGAACCTTAATGGTGCTTAGCGGCAGTACTATCACCGATTTAAATGAATTCAGAATCGGTGAATATGATTACCAGGCACAAGGGCAAGTCATTATTGACGGTGCGGGTTCTTCCGTTTCTGCAACGTATGTGATGGTCGGCGATCAGGGAACAGGCAAACTCGAAATCACGCATGGCGGTCATCTTACGGCATCAAAGGATGTGCTCATTGGTTTTACTGGAAGTACAGGGGATTTTCACGGGACTGGATACGGTGAAACGCTGGTTGATGGTGAAAATTCTTCATTAACAGTGAATGAATATATCAACCTCGGGGGATTGAACTCATCGCAGAACGAGGCAAAGGGGATACTTACCGTTAGTAATAATGCCACGGTCAGTGCTAATCAATTTATCTGGCTTGGGATAGCAGAAACCAGCACCGGTATTCTAAACATTGGTGGAGCGCAGGGAGAAGCAGAACAGAAAGCGGGGATCATCAAGACGCCGATTATCCATATGGGAAGTAATGCCGGGGATAGTGCTGCACAAATTAATTTTAACCACTCCAGCGAAGATTTTATCCTGGCTGCAGATATAGTTGGCAAAGGCGAAGTTAACCAGGAAGGTTCCGGAGTCACGACGTTGACAGGCGCAAATACCTACTCTGGCCAAACGAATATAAATAAAGGCACTTTGCGCGCCGGTGTCAACGATACCTTCAGCCCAAACTCCGATTATGTTGTCGACAGTGAAGGGAATATCGATTTAGACGGTTTTTCACAAACCTTAAATACACTGGATTTGGCGGGTACAGCAACACTATCTTCCTCAAAAAATGGCGACAAATTCACGCCTGCCACACTCACCATTAATGGCAATTACACTGCTAATAATGGTTTGTTAGTTATGCGTACCGAACTCGGCGATGATAATTCCGCGACTGATAAATTAATTGTAAAAGGCAACACGTCTGGTCATACCCGTGTGAGTGTTAGTAATGCCGGTGGTCAGGGAGCCGATACGCTTGAAGGGATCCGCATTATTGAAATAACTGGCGCATCAGAGGGAACGTTTAGTAAAGAAGGTCGTATTGTTGCCGGTCCCTATGACTACAACGTGGTAAAAAGCGACAACCAGAACTGGTTTTTAACCAGTGAAATTCCCGCAGGACCGTATACCCCACCGGAACTGCCCGTCATCC